>NZ_JBEXDX010000012.1:0-235678 GCF_040605995.1 Streptomyces sp. NPDC005492 | reverse complement strand
GCCGTGTTGGCGGCCGCGATCTTCTTCGCCTGCGGCTGCACCGCGACGCACACCTGCTTGGCCCAGGCGTCCGGCCCGCCGCCAGCACCACCCGGGCGAGTTCCGGATGCACGATGTCGCTGTGCGCCCCGCTCGGCGCACCCCCGTGACACACCACCGCGCAGGCGTCGACGTTGACACAACCCGACGTCGGCAGCGGTGAGTCGAGGGCCTCGGCCAGGGTCACCGAACGGGTGCCCGGCACCGCCTGGACGCCGTCGTGACCCATCGCGCCCCACTTGGCGCCCAGCACCCGCCCGATGTCGAGGGCGGTGAACGAGCGGTCGTCGTCCGCCATCCGCGAGGCCAGCGGATAGATCGTGCCGAGCGCCGAGTCGCAGTGCGAGAAGCAGCACACCAACGGGCCGTCCACGCGGTTCTGTTGACCTTGCAGCACGCCCCCGGTACGCGGATCGTCGGGCAGCCGGGCCGCGAACGCGTAGTGGGAGAAGGCCCCTTGGAGCAGCGTCACGGACTTGACCGTGTGCACTCCCTCGGGCAGACCCCGCAGGGCGAAGGACACCAGACGCCCACCGAAACTGTGCCCCACCAGATGCACCCGTACCTCCGGCGCCACCGCCGCGAGCCGCCCGACCACGGGACCGAGCCCCCGCTCGCCGACCGTGCCCGCGCGTCTCTTCATCGCGAAGTAGGCCGCCTGGCGCAGCAGTTCGCGCGCACCCTGCCACGGGTTCGGCAGCGCGAACTCCGTTTCCGGGCCCGGAGATCGAGGGTCTGCGAGATGGGCCAGCGCCCGTGCGAACTGGTCGCAGACCTCGGCCGCGGCGCCGACGGCGAGCATCCGCGGCTCGCACTGCGGTACCCCCTCCGCCAGCGTGTCCGCGCCGAACAGCGCTTGCGGACCGGGCGGTACCACCTCCACGAGCGCTCGCACCAACCGACCGAACTCCTCCAACTCCGTGTCCTGGCCCGGCTGTTGGTCCAGCATCCGGGCGATCTGGTCGATCACCGTCGCCTTGCCGGGGAAGGTGTCGAGGAGCGCGTGCCGGGTCTCGTCGTCGAGCGCCGGAGGGGCCGCCGGCCCGGCCGCCGCCACCGTTGATCGCGGGAAACTCGGGACCGGCTGGTCCGGGAACTCCATGGATGGCCAGATCACGCCCACGTACCCGATCCCGGCCTTCGGCGCGAGACGCGGAATCGGGGCGAAGAAGCGGCTGTAGAGGTGGGTGGCGGTGGAGCGGCGACTGTTCCACCCGTGCGCGAACACGATCAGCTCACCGACCCCGCGCTGCCGCACCTCCCGCAGCAGCCGGTCGCGTTCCTCCTGGTCGACGTCCCCGTCGGCGTCGAAGGTCAACTCCCAGTACGGGCTCACACTCATCGCCGGATCCGCCATGACAGGCCCCCATTTCCCCCGGAGCGGTGCGCTGTGGGCGCATCGTCCCGCTACCGGTGAAGATTGGCCATACGTCTCGACTCGCTTGTAGAGGAGCTATTCAGTTCGAACCCGCCGAGCACCCGGGCCTCTCGTGGGGCGTCCGCCCTTCCGGTGTCACATACCGACCGGTTAGTCTGGCCGGGCAGTGGAGCCGCAGTCGAAGGAGACCGATGGTGGAAGCCGTTCAGGGTGCCGGTGTGGTTGTGACGGGCGCGGGAGGTGGCATCGGCGCCGCCCTCGCGCGGCGGTTCGCTGCCGAGGGGGCCCGGGTCGTCGTGAACGACCTGGATGCCGAGCGGGCCAGGGCCGTCGCCGAGGAGATCGGCGGGATCGCCGTGCCGGGGGACGCCTCCGGCATCGTCGCTGCCGCCCAGGACGCTCTCGGCGGGACCGTCGACATCTACTGCGCCAACGCAGGGCTGGGTTCCGGTGGGTCGGAAGCCGCCGGTGAAGAGGTCTGGGCGCAGGCCTGGGACGTGAATGTCATGGCCCATGTGCGGGCCGCGGAAGCCTTGATCCCGGGGTGGCTGGAGCGGGGCGCAGGACGGTTCGTGTCCACCGTGTCGGCCGCCGGGCTGCTCACCATGATCGGGGCCGCGCCCTACAGCGTCACCAAGCACGGCGCGTACGCCTTCGCCGAGTGGCTGTCGCTGACCTACCGGCACCGGGGCCTCAAGGTGCACGCCATCTGTCCCCAGGGCGTCCGCACCGACATGCTGGCCGCCACCGGCAGCGCCGGGGACCTGGTGCTCCAGCCGACCGCCATCGAGCCCGACGCCGTCGCGGAGGCCCTGATGAAGGGGATCGAGGAGGACCGCTTCCTGATCCTGCCGCATCCCGAGGTCGCCGGGTACTACCAGGTCAGGGCCACCGAACCGGACCGCTGGCTGACCACCATGAACCACATCCAGCAGAAGTGGGAGGCTGGAGCGTGACCGACTCCCGCTACGCCGCCCAGCCCTGGCTGGCCCTGCTCAACGAGGCCCAGCGCGGGCCGATCAGCCCGGACGACTCCCTGGTGCACGCCCTGCGCCGGGTCGTCGCCGAGACACCCGACCGCACCTTCCTCACCTACTTCGACGGGCGCCTCGGCTACCGCGAGGTCGACGAGCTGAGCGACTCCGTCGCCGGGCATCTCGCCGCGCGGGGCCTTGAGCGCGGCGACCGGGTCGCCGTACTGCTGCAGAACTCGCCGCACTTCGTGCTCGCCCTGCTCGGTGCCTGGAAGGCGGGTGCGATCGTCGTGCCGGTCAACCCGATGTACAAGTCGGGGGAGGTGGCCCACGTCCTGCGGGACGGCGAGGTGACCGCGCTGATCTGCTCCGACCGCGCGTGGGAGTCGTATCTGCGCGAGACGGCCGCCGAGTCCCCGGTGCGGATCGTGCTCACCGCGTGCGAGCGGGACTTCCAGACCCGCGACGACGCGCGCGTGCTCACCTTCGAGCGGCTCCCGCAGGCGGCCGACGCCGACGACCTCGTGACGGTCGCCCGCCAGGACAACCCCGCACCCGAGGTCCCCGCCCCGGCCCCCTCCGACATCGCGCTGATCAGCTACACCTCGGGGACGAGCGGTGCCCCGAAGGGCGCCACCAACACGCACGGCAACATCCTGTACAACGCCGAACGGCAGCGCACCGGGCTCGGACTGCCGGACGCGCCGGTCTACTTCGCGATGGCGCCGCTGTTCCACATCACCGGAATGGTGTGCCAACTCGGCGCCTCCCTCGTCAGCGCGGGCTCGCTGGTGCTGGCGTACCGCTTCGAGGGCGGGACCGTGCTCGACGCGTTCGCCGAGCACAAGCCCCACTACACGGTCGGTCCGTCCACCGCCTTCATGGCGCTCGCCGCGCATCCGGCGGTCACCCCTGAGCACTTCGCGTCCTTCTGGAACATCTCCTCCGGCGGCGCGCCGGTGCCGCCCGCCCTGGTGGAGAAGTTCCGGGCCGGCTTCGGGCCGTACATCCGCAACGGCTACGGCCTCACCGAGTGCACCGCGCCCTGCGCCTCCGTGCCGCCCGCTCTGGAGGCACCCGTCGACCCGGCGTCCGGGACGCTGGCCGTGGGGGTGCCGGGGCCCGACACCGTCGTACGGATCGTCGACGACCAGGGCGAGGAGGTGCCCTTCGGCGAGCAGGGCGAGATCGTCGTGCGCGGACCGCAGGTCGTGCCCGGGTACTGGCGGCGCCCCGAGGCCACCGCCGAGACCTTCCCGGACGGTGAACTGCGCACCGGGGACATCGGGTTCATGGACCCCCAGGGCTGGCTGTACGTCGTCGACCGCAAGAAGGACATGATCAACGCGTCCGGCTTCAAGGTGTGGCCGCGCGAGGTCGAGGACGTGCTGTACACGCACCCGGCGGTGCGCGAGGCGGCCGTCGTCGGGGTGCCCGACGGGTACCGCGGCGAGACCGTGAAGGCGTACATCAGCCTGCGTCCGGGCGCCGAGACCGACCCCGATGAATTCGCCGTGTACTGCAAGGAGAGACTGGCCGCCTACAAATATCCGCGCCAGGTGGAGATCCTGCCCGAGCTGCCCAAGACGGCAAGTGGGAAGATCCTCCGACGGGAACTGCGTTCCCGGCCGCACAACAGCGCGTGAACAACTGAGAAAGGCAGGTGGCGGCAGTGCCCAGGACGACCGACGGAGACGGGGCTCCTGTCCCCCAGCGGCTCCTCGCCGCCGCCACCCGGCTCTTCGCCGAGCAGGGTTACGACCGCACCTCGGTGCAGGAGATCGTCGAGGCCGCGGGCGTCACCAAGGGGGCGCTGTACCACTACTTCGGCTCCAAGGACGACCTCCTGCACGAGGTGTACGCGCGCGTGCTGCGCCTCCAGCAGGAGCGTCTCGAGGTGTTCGCCGGCGCCGACGAGCCGGTCGAGAAGCGGCTGCGGGACGCCGCCGCGGATGTCGTCGTGACGACGATCGACAACCTCGACGACGCGTCCATCTTCTTCCGGTCGATGCACCATCTGAGCCCGGAGAAGAACAAGCAGGTGCGCGCCGAGCGCCGGCGCTACCACGAACGCTTCCGCGCGCTCGTCGAGGAGGGCCAGCGCGAGGGCGTCTTCTCCACGGCGACCCCGGCCGACCTCGTCGTGGACTACCACTTCGGCTCGGTCCACCACCTGTCGACCTGGTACCGCCCCGGCGGCCCGCTCACCCCGCAGCAGGTCGCCGACCACCTCGCCGACCTGCTGCTGCGCGCGCTGCGGCCGTAGACAACAAATCCGCTACGACTCGGGAGCGGGCCCCAGTCCCGCCTCCCGGGCCCAGGCCGCCGCCTCCGCGCGGTCCGCGACGCCCAGCTTGGCCAGGACCGCCGACATGTGGTTGCTGACGGTCTTGGGGGACAGTCCCAGTTGGGTGGCCACCGTCGAGTTGGGCCGGCCGGCGGCGATCAGGGCGAGGACGTCCCGTTCACGCGGGGTGAGCGTCGGGCACGGATCGGGTCGGGCGGGCGGCCGGCTGAGCTGTCCGAGCACCCGCCGGGCGACCCCCGGACCGAAGATCGCCTCACCGGCGGCCACCGCCCGGATCGCCCGGACGATCTCGTCCTGGCCCGCGCCCTTGAGGACATAGCCGAGGGCGCCCGCCCGCATCGCGGCGAACACCGAGTCGTCCTCCTCGACCATGGTGAGCATCAGCACGGCCACCCGGGGCGCGACCCGGCCGATCTCCCGGGTCGCCTCGATGCCGTTGAGGTCGGGCATCCGGATGTCCATCACCATCACCTGCGGACGCAGGGTCACCGCCGCCCGGACCGCCTCCCGCCCGCTCGCGGCGACCCCGACGACCCGTACCCGCGGGGTCCCGTCCCGCACGGACTCCAGGAGCGCGGCCAGCCCGGTACGGACCACGGGATGATCGTCGGCGAGCACGACCCGCAGCGCGTCCCCGTCGGCCCCGTCGTTCTCGGCCCCGGGTTCTCCGCCCGTCACGTCGCCCCTCCCAACGGCAGTGTCGCCACCACCCGCCCGTGCCCTGCCACACACCGGCCGCCCAGCTCGGCCGCGCGTTCCTGCATCGACGTGATGCCCACGCCCGGCGTCCACGCGGTCTCCTCGTCCACCGGCGAACCGTCGTCGCACACCTCCAGGCGCAGCCCGTCGCCGATCTCGATGCTCAGGTCCACCCGCGAGGCACGGGCATGGCGGGCCGCGTTGGTCAGCGCCTCGATCGCGATGCGGTACGCGGCGACCTCGACGGCGGCGGGCAGCGCCGGCAGCAGCTCCGGTGCCCGGACCCGCACCTGGAGCGGAACGCCGTCCGCCCGCCAGGACAGCCGTACCGCCCGCTCCCGCAGCGCGCCCAGCAGCCCCAACTGGTCCAGATCCGGCGGCCGTAGCCCGTCCACCAGCCGGCGCACCTCCGCGACCGCGCCCCCGACCTCGGACCGCAGCTCGACCAGCAGCGCCGCCGCCCGTTCCGGATCGAAGGCCAGCAGATTGCGTACGGCGTCCGCCTGGAAGGCCGCCCCCGCGAGGGTCGGCCCGAGCCCGTCGTGCAGATCGCGGCGGATCCGCCGCCGCTCCTCCTCGCGGGCGGCCACGATGCGTTCCCGGGAGTGCTGCAACTGCCGGGTGAGGTCGGTGGCGTGCAACGCGGCGGCCAGCGGTACGGCCAGGAGTTCCAGCACCGCCAGGTCGGCGGTATCGGGCTGCTGTTCGCCGGGGCGCAGCCCGATCACCAGCGCGCCGACGGTCCGGCCGTCGTAGTCCAGCGTTATGGCGTGGATCCGTTCCCCCGGTTCGCCCCAACTCCCGTCCGTCACCCCGGACTTCGACTCCACGCAGACGTACGGCAGCCGCAGTGCCTCGCCGACCGCCTCCGGGACCGCGTCGACGCCGGTGCCGGCCAGCCGTTCGCCGATGCGGGAGACCGCGCGCACCGGGTCGTGCCGGTCGCCGTACAGGGCGTGGCCGACGACGCGTTGCAGCAGGCGGCGGGCGGGTTCGAAGACGACGGCGAGGGTGACGGTGATCAGTGCCGGGCCGAGCAGCGCGGGGTCGGGGTTGAGGAGGGCCTGGGCGGAGGTGACGAGGCCGACGTAGGCGACGATCACGCCGACCGTGAGCGCGCCGTAGAGCAGGCTGCGGGAGACCACCAGGCGGATGTCGAGCAACTCCTCGCGGACCACCGCGATCATGATGGCGGTGGGCAGGAACAGGGTGCAGCACGAGGTGTAGACGGCCGGGAAGCCCATGATCTGCAGGGCCACGCTCAGCGCCAGCGGCAGTATGCCCGCGATCAGCCACAGCAGCCGGCGGCGGTCCTGCTCGTTGCCGCGCCGGTAGCGCATGGCCATGACGGCGAACACGGCGGCCAGCACCAGACAGGCCTTGGCGGTCTCGACGTCCCGCAGGGCGTGCATCCAGCCGTCCGGCACCGGGAGGTAGGAGGGCTGCGCGGGCGTGCCGCGGAACAGGCCCCAGTCGTCCCGGGCCCAGATCGCGAAGTCCAGCGGGGAGGAGAGGAGTTGGGCGATCAGCGCCCAGCGCCAGCGGGGGTCGGGGAGTCGGCCGTCGGGGAACAGGAAGAACACCAGCACGAACGCCGTGGAGCTGCCGAGGATCCAGGTGTGCCGGCCGACGGTCGTGAGCGTGTGCAGGACGTCCGGCGACCAGCCCCAGCGCAGGCCCTGGACGGCCAGTCCGATCGACATGCCCGTGAAGGCGTGGCCCAGCCCGTAGGCGATCAGCAGCCAGCCGATGGGATTGCGCGGCCGGTGCAGTGCGATCACCGTGCCGCAGACCGGGTAGGCGAGGCCGACCGCCAGGTCGACGACCATGTCGTAGTGGACCAGGTCCGCGAGGGAGACCTCGGCCGCCGCCAACGCGACCGCCCCGGCGGCCACTTGGAGTGCCGCCAGCCCCAACAGCACGTACGCCGTCGCCGCAGGTGGCCGGGTGCGCCCGTCGCGGTCGTTCATGCGTCCCATCGTGGGGGCGCGGCGCCCGGGTGTCTCGGGAACGCTTCCCGGTCCACCCGGGAGAGGTCCCCGGCGTCGCCCGAGGGATTCCCCTCAACTCCCGGCCCCCGTCGCCGTGATGCTCGTAGCAGCGGAACGGCGGGCACACCGCCGGACCGGACGACAGGAACCGACGGGGGAAACACCATGCTGTCAACGAAGCGACGCCTGACCGGCGTTGTCCTGGGCTCCCTGCTCGCTCTCGGCGGCACGGCGGCGGTGCCGGCCGCCGCGCAGACACCCGCACAGACACCGGCCCGGGCCGGGTGCGGCATTTCGGTGAACGAGCCTCACATCTACCAGCGTTGGAGCGCGCTCGGCGGAGCCGGCGGCTGGCTGGGCTGCCCGACCACCGGCACCCGGGACGTGTACCTGAACAACGTGTACGCGGGCAAGCGCCAGTACTTCACCTACGGCACCGCCACCTGGTCGCCGCGCCAGGGCTCCAACATGGTCGTCGCCGCGTGGGAGGACCGCGGCTACGCCTACTTCAACTGGGGCACGACGGCCCCGGAGCACCACTACGACTCGTTCCTGGTCCGCTGGACCAGCGCCTCCGACCCCGGCGGCACCCAACGGGAGTTCCGCGGCTCCACGTCCGGCCGGATCCGGGTGCTGGAGCGGAACACCGGCGCCTACGTCTTCACCGTCGAGGGCTGTGACATCGGCACCTTCGGCCACACCTGCCGCCAGGGCTGGACGCTGAAGGCGAGCACGCCCAACTGACCATCACCTCGGGGGAACGGGGCTGGAAGGGGTGCGACCACCCTTCCAGCCCCACACGTGCCCACAGGTACTACCGGTACTACAGGTACTGCTTCAACTCCCGGCGCGCCAGCGACCGTTGGTGCACCTCGTCCGGGCCGTCGGCCAGCATCAGGGTGCGGGCGCTCGCGTACAGCTCGGCCAGCGGGAAGTCCTGGCTCACACCGCCCGCGCCGTGCAGTTGGATCGCCCGGTCGAGGATGCCGACGACCGTCCGCGGGGTGGCGATCTTGATGGCCTGGATCTCCGTGTGGGCACCCTTGTTGCCGACCGTGTCCATCATCCAGGCCGTCTTGAGGACCAGCAGCCGCAGTTGCTCTACGGCGACCCGCGCGTCCGCGATCCAGTTGTGCACCACGCCCTGCTGGGCCAGCGCCTTGCCGAAGGCCTGCCGTGAGATCGCCCGTCGGCACATCAGCTCGATGGCCCGCTCGGCCATGCCGATCAGCCGCATGCAGTGGTGGATACGGCCCGGACCGAGCCGCGCCTGGGCGATGGCGAAGCCGCCGCCCTCCTCGCCGACCAGGTTCGTCACCGGCACCCGCGCGTGGTCGAAGACCACCTCGGCGTGGCCGCCGTGCGAGTGGTCCTCGTAGCCGAAGACCCGCATCGCCCGCTTGACCGTGACGCCCGGGGTGTCGCGGGGGACCAGGACCATGGACTGCTGGCGGCGGATATCGGCGCCGTCCGGATCGGTCTTGCCCATCACGATGAAGATCTTGCAGTCCGGGTTCATCGCCCCGGAGATGTACCACTTGCGGCCGGTGATCACGTACTCATCACCGTCGCGCTCGATGAGTGTCGTGATGTTGGTGGCGTCCGAGGAGGCCACCTCCGGCTCGGTCATCGCGAAGGCCGAGCGGATCTCACCGGCGAGCAGCGGCTCCAGCCACTGCTTCTTCTGCTGTTCGTCGCCGAACTGGGTGAGCACCTCCATGTTGCCGGTGTCCGGTGCCGCACAGTTCAGCGCGGTGGGCGCCAAGTGTGGGGAGCGACCGGTGATTTCGGCCAGTGGCGCGTACTGCAGGTTGGTCAGGCCCGCGCCGTACTCGGAGTCGGGCAGGAAGAGGTTCCACAGGCCCTGCCTGCGCGCCTCCGCCTTCAACTCCCCGACCACGGCAGGGGTGTCCCAGGGGGAGGCGAGCTGAGCGCGCTGCTCCTCGGCGACGGGCTCGGCCGGATAGACGTACTCGTCCATGAAGGCCAGGAGCTTGGCGCGCAGTTCCTCGGTGCGTGCGTCGAACGCGAAGTCCATGGTGGATCAGCCTTCCTGAAGGGTGGTCAGGCCGTGCTCGATGAAGACGGGGACCAGTTCGCCGATGCGGTCGAAGCCGCGCCCGACCGTCTGGCCCAGGGTGTAGCGGTAGTGGATGCCCTCCAGGATCACGGCGAGCTTGAACCAGGCGAACGCCGTGTACCAGGCGACCGCGGAGACGTCGCGCCCCGAGCGCGCGGCGTACCGCTCGATGAGTTCGGCCGGTGCGGGGTGGCCCGGGGCCGAAGCGGTCGTGGAAATGGGGGAGTTGGGCAGCTTCAGCGGGATGCTGTACATCACCAGCAGACCGAGGTCGGTGAGCGGGTCGCCGAGCGTGGACATCTCCCAGTCGAGGATGGCCTTGATGCGGTCGTCGTCACCGATGAGCACGTTGTCGAGCCGGTAGTCGCCGTGCACGACCGCCGGGGCGGGGGAGTCGGGGAGGCGGCGGCCGAGGGCCGCGTGCAACTCCTCGACGCCGGCCAGTTCGCGGTTGCGGGAGGCGTCCAACTGCTTGCCCCAGCGCCGCAGTTGGCGGTCCAGGAAGCCCTCGGGCCGGCCGAAGTCCGCGAGGCCCACCTCGGCGGGGTCCACCGAGTGCAACTCGACCAGCGTGTCGACCAGTTCGAGGACGGCGCCCCGGGTGCGGTCCGGGCCGAGCGGGGCGAGTTCGTCGGCGGTGCGGTACGGCGTGCCGTCCACGAACTCCATGACGTAGAACGGCGCCCCGAGCACCTCGTCGTCCTCGCAGAGCAGCACAGGCCTGGGCACCGGTACGTTCGTCGGGTGCAGGGCGCTGATCACGCGGTGCTCGCGCTTCATGTCGTGTGCGGTGGCCAGTACATGGCCGAGCGGGGGGCGCCGTACGACCCACTTCGCGGAGCCGTCGGTGACCGCGTAGGTGAGGTTCGACCGTCCGCCCTCGATCAGCCGGCCGGACAGGGCACCGGTCACCAGACCGGGCCGCTCGCGGTCGAGCAGACCGCGCAGCCGGTCGAGATCGAGTCCGGGCGGGTGGTCGGGGCTCATACATCACTCCTACGAACGGATGAACAAGACTCGACTCATCATGCCGACCAGTCGGTATGTCGTCCAGTAGAGGAGCGAAACGTGACCGGAGCCACGATAGGCCCGGATCCGCCGTCGAACGGCGAATCCAGGCCCAAGTCCCTCAGTGATCGTCCCAGTGCCCGTCGTGCAGGGCGTGCCGGTGACCGTCGTGCACATAGTCGACGTGGTCGCCGTGCAGCACACTCTCGTGCCCGCAGTCCTGCCCGTGCCGGTGCTCGTGCCCCTCATGAGCGACATGCCCGCCCGGCTCGCACTCGTCCCAGTGCCCACCGTGCTCGCGGTGCAGATGCCCGTCGTGCGCGTAGTCGACATGGTCCTCGTGCGGCACGGCGGCGTGCCCGCAGTCCGGGCCGTGCGCGTGGGTGTGGGCGGAGTGCTCCAGATGCAGGACGGTCATGGCGCTCACCTTCGGTAGTGCGGTCGATGACGTCGCACAGGTTGCCACGCGAATGCGGTGTATTGGGTCATTCTGGGCGCGTGGCGGTGGGCTTGGTGCACGGGTGCGCTGAGGGGGGTGCCGTGGGCTTGGGGCGGTGTGCGGATTGGGCGGGGTGTCGCGTGAACGGCTAGTGGTTCGGCGGGAGCGGGCCCGCGCGCGAGCTTCGCCGCGGGTGCGGGTGCGGGTGCGGGTGCCGGCCGGGGCCCCGCGTGAGCAGTCCACGCTCCCGATCGGTGGCTCCGGGCCGGAGCGCGCTACCGCGTGATCGGCCCGTGCTGCGTGATCGGCCCGTGCTGCGTGATCGGGCCGTGCTGCGTGATCGGGCCGTGCCGCGCGATCGGGCCGTGCCGCGCGATCGGCCCGTGCCGCGATCGGCTGGCGCTGCTTCGTGCATCGGCGCCCCGAGGGCGTCGGTATCCCCGCTCGACCCACCCGACACACGGCCCGCCTCAATACACAAGCACCGCCGCACACACCGCCACAGCCACCGTGCACAGCACCGCCGTCGTGGCGAGGCGAGGGGAAAGGGCCGGGGGTGTGGCGTCCGCCGTGAGGGTGCGGATGCGGTGGTGGGCCACGGCCAGGAAAGCCAGCCAGAGGGTGCAGCACAGGGCGCAGATCAGCACGCCTTCCGGGCGGGCTCCGCCGTGGAGGGAGGCCTTGACGGCCAGTACCGCGGCGACCGTGCTCGACAGGGTCGTGCGGCGCCAGGCCAGTCGGGTGCGCTCGGGTTGGAGGCCCGGGTCGCGGTCCGGGGCCGGAGTTCTGGTCATCCTTCCCAGCCGGCGAGTACGACGACGACCATCACCACGGCCACCACCGCGACGGCGATGCTCAGCAGCGCCGGGAAACGCGACACCGGAAGATCCTCGCCCCGCCGCATCGCCCGCTCGCAGCGCACCCAGTGGTTGACCGCGCGCAGTGAGCACAGAACGCCCGCCGCGAGCAGCGCGAGGGCGAGGCCGACCCGCCAGGCCCAGCGCAGGTCCGGCAGGAACTGGTCGACCGCGAAACCCCCGCCGATCAGCGCGAGCGCGGTACGCAGCCACGCCAGGAAGGTGCGCTCGTTGGCCAGCGAGAACCGGTAGTCGGGTGTGCCGCCCTCCTCGCGGATCTCCTGGGGCGCGAACCACAGCCGGACGTTCCGTGCGAATTCGATCACGGGCAGGACCCTATCCGGCCCGTCCGGCCGACTCTTCCCGGTACGCCTTGAGCTTCTCGTAGGCCACCAGCCCGTCCGGCACCCACTCCCACTCCTCCAGTCGCCGCACGATCTCCCCCTCCTCCAGGAAGGCGTGCCAGGCGACCTCCTCGACCTGCGGACTGACCGGAAGGTCGCAGCGCACCTCGTACACCGCCGACCACCAGGTCCGACCGGCCCCGTCGTCGTACAGGAACTTGAAGAGGAAGCCGGGATGCGGCAGCCCGGAGACGCCCAGTTCCTCCTGGGCCTCGCGCAGCGCCGCCTCGTCGTAGGACTCGCCCGCGCCGACCACCCCGCCGACGAACATGTCGTAGAGGGACGGGAAGACCAGCTTCATGGATGTACGGCGGTGGACGAAGATACGGCCCTGCGCGTCCCGTGCCTGGATGAAGACCGCGCGGTGGCGCAGGCCTCTTGCGTACGCCTCGCCGCGTGGGGCCTGCCCGGTGACCTGGTCGTGCTCGTCGACGATGTCGAGGAGTTCGTCTGCTGCGCTCATGTCCCCATCCAAACAGGGGCCGGGCCGTCCGTGTCGGTCAGCGGCGCTGGAGATCCAGGACCGGCCTCGGCTTCGTGGTGCCGCACGGCATCGCGGGGTGCATCCCGAGCAGCAGGATGCCGACGACGATCCCGGCGAGGCCCACCGCCTCCCAGGCCAGCGCGCCGGTGTCGGTGCGCAGCCGGTCGCCCAGGAAACCCACCCCGCAGATGATCCCGGCCAGCGGCTGGGCCGCGGTGAGGGCGGGCAGCGACATCCGCAGGGGAGCGGTCTCGAACGCGCTCTGCACGAGGATCAGACCGGTCACCCCGAGCGCGAGCACACCGTACGGCTGCCAGCCGGTGACGAGTTCGGTGAGGCCGCCCTCGGTGAAGCGCTGGCCGCTGACCCGGGTCAGCGCGTCCTGCACGCCGTAGAGGAGCCCGGCGGCCAGGGCCAGCAGGACCGGGCCCGAGCTGAGCCGGGACCGCTTGGCGTACGTCGTGAGGAGCAGGGCCAGCCCGACCATCGCGCCGATGATCAGCCAGTGGCGAAAGGGGTTCGTGACCGCCGTCCCGCTGCGCGGCTCGCCCGCGACGATGAAGGTCGTGACGCCGCCCGCGAGCAGCGCGAGGCCCGCCCAGCCCTGACGGCCCAGGGGCTGTCTGGTCTGCTTGCGGGAGAGGGCGAGCGCGAAGAGCAGGTTCGTCGCGAGGAGCGGTTCGACCAGGGAGACCTCGCCGCGGCTGAGCGCTATCGCGCCGAGCACCATGCCCGCGACCATCAGACCGATACCGCCGAGCCAGCGCGGCACCCGCATCAGGTCGAGGAGCAGCCGCGGCGAGAGGAAGTCGCTCAGGGGTGCCTGCTGGGCCACGTTCTGCTGGAGCACGAACCCGAAGCCGAGGCAACAGGCCGCGCTCACCGAGAGCATCAGAACCAGAACCGACACGCTGCGTACCTCGATCGTTGGGCCGGGCTACGGGATGCGTTGGGGCGACTGTAGCGCCCCGGGGTCCGGCTTGCCCCTGGAGGTTCCCGGATGCGGGACCGTTCGGCCATGGTCCGCTGCCGGGCGCCCGAGCGCCATGGCCTACGCCACATCGGTGCCCCATGAACGCTTGGAAGCGTACCGTCCCGGGTACGGGGTGGGACCACAAGTACCGCACACGTAACGGCAGTTGACAGGTGTAACGGTGGTGCGGCCCTTGACGTGAAGCATTGGCGGAGGGTTTGCTGTGCGTGATCGGCCGATAGCGCGCCGATGTCCCGCAGCGTCGCGTGAGGATCGTGAGGAATACCCGGGTGTCCCCACCCCCGCCACCCCTCGGACGCCGTCACAAGCGTGCGTCCCAGGCCTTCGACGCCGCGCTCGACGACGATCAACTCGTCGCCGCACGGGCCGCGTTGGCCCAGGGTCGCTGGCAGGTGGCGCGCGGGCTGCTCGCCCGGACGGGCGACGACTGGGACCTGCGCGCCCACCGGGTCACCGTCCTCGCCCTGGAGCCCTACACCGCCGCCTGGTCCCGCGACTGGCTGCTCGCCGAGCCCGAGTCCGGTGACGCCTCCGTTTTGCTCGCCTTGGCCCAGGTCCAGCGCGTGCTGGCGGGCAAGGAGAAACCGGCCCGCGCCCGCGACGCCTGCCGCGCGGCGGCGGCCCGGGTGCCCGCCGACCCGACGCCGTGGCTCGGGCTGCTGCTCCTGGAGCATGCCGTCGGCGCCGACGAGGACGTGGTCCGGCTCTTCGACGAGGTCCGTCACCGGCACGCCGACCACCACCACGCCCACCATCTGATGGTGGCCCGGCTGGCGGAGCGCAGGGCCGCCGCCGGCCTCGACCCGCTGCACGAGGTCTACGACTTCGCCTACTGGGCCGCCGAACAGGCCCCCGCCGACTCCCCGCTCGCCATCCTGCCGGTGATCGCCCACGCCGAGCGCTACCGCGTGCTGGCCGCCGCCGGTCTGGAACCCGCCGATCCGGCCGCCTCCGGGCACTGGTCGGGACGCCGGGCCCGGCAGGTGATGAAGGCCGCCTTCGACTGGTGGCTGGAGTGGGAGCACGAAGGACATCCGCGCCGCCTGGTCGACCTCAACTTCCTCGCCCACGCCAAGTGCTGCGAGGGCCGGAGCGCCGAGGCCGCCGCCCTGTTCCACCGCATCGGGGAGCACCCGACCCCGGCCCCGTGGTCCTACCCCGACCGCGACCCGCTCACCGCCTTCCGTGCCGCACGCGACACCGCGCTCGGTACGTCGTAACGCCCCCGTAGCGACCCCTCGGCGATCCCTCAGTGATCCCTCAGTGACCCGAAAGGACGTTCCCGCCATGACGACGGGCAGTTCCAGCACGAGCAGCGCCACCGCCGACGGCAGCGGTATCAGCACGTTCAGAGGGCAGGAACGCGCACTGCGCGCCGACCGGCTCGGCACCGGAGGCCTGCTGCTCTCCGTGCTCGCGGCGACCGCGCCCCTCATGGTGGTCGCAGGTGTCATGCCCACCACATTTGCGGTGATGGGCATCGAGGGGCAGCCGCTGCTCTTCGTCCTCCTCGGCGTCGTCCTGGTCCTCTTCAGCGTCGGCTACGCCGAGATGAGCCGGCACGTCCACAACGCGGGTGCCTTCTACGCGTACATCTCCCGCGGCCTCGGCGGCACCGCCGGCGCGAGCGCGGCCCTGGTGGCGCTCGTCGCGTACAACGCCCTCCAGTTCGCCATCTACGGCATCTTCGGCTTCGAGGTCTCCGGGCTGTTCTCCACCTATGTCCATCTCCAAGTGGCCTGGTGGATACCGGCGTTGGCGGGCGTGCTCGTCGTAGGAACGCTCGGCTGGCTGAAGATCGACGTCAACGCGCGCGTGCTCGGCGTCCTGCTGGTCGTCGAGGTCGCCCTCGTCGTCATCTTCGACATCGCGGCCGTCGCCGACCCGGCCAAGGAGGGCCTGTCCCTGCACGCCTTCAACCCGGACACCCTCGGCGGCGCCGGGATCGGCACCGCCCTCTGCTTCTGCATCGCCGCCTTCCTCGGCTTCGAACAGGCCCCGGTGTACGCGGAGGAGACCAGCCAGCCGCACATCCTGGTGCCGCGCGTGATGTACCTGGCCGTCGGCGGCGTCGCCGTCTTCTTCGCGCTGAGCTGCTGGGCGCTCACCGTCGCGACGGGGCCCTCCCAGATCGTCGGTGTCTCCCAGAAGCAGAGCGCCGGCCTGCTCTTCTACCTCACCGAGTCCCGGCTCGGCGGCACCTTCACCGACGTGCTGCACGTCCTGTTCGTCACCGGCATGTTCGCGGCCATGCTCAGCTTCCACAACGTCGTCGCCCGGTACGCCTTCGCCATGGGCCGCGAGGGACTGCTGCCGTCCGCCTTCGGCCGTACGACGGGCTCCAACGGCGCCCCCGCCGCCGGCTCGCTGCTCCAGACCGCCGTGTCCGCCGTGATCGTCATCGTCTTCGCGATCGTCGACGACAAGCCCACCGGCGACCCGACCGAGCCGGTCCTGCACCTGTTCACCTGGTTCGGCAACATCGGCGCCCTCGGCGTGATCGTGCTGATGGCCGCTGCCTCGCTCTCGGTGATCGTCTTCTTCGCCCGCCGCGGCGCCGCGGGCGCCCAGGCCTGGCGGCTGGTCGCCGCCGGGCTGGCCGGTGTCGCGCTCGTCGTCATCGCCGTCTACACGGTCAAGGACTTCGACGTCCTGGTCGGTGCCGGCCCGAACTCCTCCCTGAGCTGGATCCTGCCCGGCATCATCGGCCTCGCCCTGCTCGTCGGCCTGGCCCAGGGCCTGTTCCTGCGCTCCCGCAACCCCGAGGCGCATGCCCGGATCGGTCTCGGCAACGAGGCGTTCCAGCTCGACAAGGCGGCGACGGAGGCGTCGTAGGAACGGGTCGTCGAAACTCTGGTCGCTGAGAAGCACGTAAGAAGTGGTTACGGAAGTCTGACGGGTATCCGCGATCCCTGGCCGTGCCGGGGTCGCGGGTGTTCGAATGAATGCGTGAACCCTGAACAACCCGAGCCCGAGAGGGCGGGAAAGGCCGAGGGCCGGCCGATCGGCCGCCGCGTCCTGCTCGGCACCCTCGGCCTGGGCGCCCTCGGCGTCGTCACCGCGCCCGCCGTGCAGAAAGGCATGGAGGGGTTCCTCGGCGCCATGTCCGGCAAGGACCCCACGGGGCTGACCGGACTGCTCCCGAACGGCGGCGGTTTCCGCTACTACTCCGTCACCGGGTCCGTACCGCACAAGAGCGCCCAGAACTACCGGCTGACCGTCGACGGCCTGGTCGACAAACCGGCCTCCTACACCCTGGCCGACCTGCGGGCCCTGCCGCAGACCCGGCTGGTCAAGGACGTCCAGTGCGTCACCGGCTGGCGGGTTCCCGGGACCCCCTTCGAGGGGGTGCGACTGTCCCGGCTCCTGGAGGCCGCGGGAGTGCGCGCCAAGGCCGGGGCGGTCCGCTTCACCTGCTTCGACGGCGCCTACACGGAGAGCCTCACCCTCGACCAGGCGCGGCGCTCCGACATCCTGGTCGCGCTGCGTATGCAGGACAAGGACCTGGGCCACGACCACGGCGGCCCGGTCCGTCTCTACGTCGCCCCCATGTACTTCTACAAGTCCGCGAAGTGGCTCTCCGGCATCACGGTCACCGAGGACGTGAAGCCCGGATACTGGGAGGACCGGGGCTACGACGTCGACGCCTGGGTCGGCAAGTCGAACGGACGCGACGATGTCCCTACGAGCTGACACCCCCGCCCCGCGCACGGAGCCGTCGGCCCGCGTCCGCCGCTTCGGCCGCACCGAGCGCTGGGTCCACCGGACGACGGCCGCGCTGATGGGCATCTGCGTGGCCACCGCGGCCTGCCTCTACATCCCCCAGTTCGCCGAACTCGTCGGCCGCCGCGAACTCGTCGTCCGGATCCACGAGTTGGCCGGAATCGCCCTCCCCGTTCCCGTCCTGATCGGCCTCGTCAACCGCGGCTTCCGCGTCAACCTCGGCTTCCTGAACCGCTTCGGCCCGCACGACCGGGTCTGGCTGCGCGGTGCCGTGATGCGCGACAAACGCCGATCGGCCCGCCCCGCGGGCAAGTTCAACGCCGGCCAGAAGATCTACGCCAACTGGATCGCCGGCGCCACCCTGGTCATGCTCGGCACGGGCCTGATGATGTGGTTCACCCACCTCACCCCGATCATGTGGCGCACCAGCGCGACCTTCGTCCACGACTGGCTCGCCCTGACCAGCGGCATCGTCCTCGGCGGCCACATCGGCATGGCCCTGGGCGATCCGGAGGCACGTCAGGGGTTGCGTACGGGGTCGGTCAGCAGGGAGTGGGCGAAACGGGAACACCCGTTGTGGAAACCGTAGGGAAGCGCCCCGCACGGAGTGGCCGGGTGCACGGCAACTGCCGTACCGGCGACCGGACCTGTGGGCCCGGGGCCGTAGGACATGACCGTGCCCCTAGATGATCAGCGAGAGGAGGAGGACCAGTCCGCCGGCGACCACCGAGATGATCGTCTCCATGACCGACCAGGTCTTGAGGGTCTGGCCGACGCTGAGGCCGAAGTACTCCTTCACCAGCCAGAACCCGGCGTCGTTGACATGGCTGAAGAAGACCGAGCCCGCGCCGATCGCCAGCACCAGGAGGGCGGTGTGGGTGGTCGACATGTCGGCGGCCAGCGGGGCGACCAGACCGGCCGCCGAGATGGTGGCCACCGTCGCCGAACCGGTCGCCAGCCGGATCGCCACCGCGATCAGCCAGGCCAGCAGCAGCGCCGGGATCGACCAGTCCTTGGAGATGTCCAGGATCATCTGGCCGACGCCGGAGTCGATCAGCGTCTGCTTGAAGCCGCCGCCCGCGCCGACGATGAGCAGGATGCCCGCGATCGGCATCAGGCCCTTCTCGACGGTCGTGGAGAGGCGCTCCCTGGTGAACCCGGCCGGGCGGCCCAGCGTGAACATGCCCACGATGACGGCCGCGAGGAGCGCGATCAGCGGGGAGCCGATCACGTCGAAGACGCGCTGCACGGAGTGCTCGGGGTCGTCGATGATGACGTCGACCAGCGCCTTGGAGAGCATCAGCACGACCGGCAGCAGGATCGTGGCGAGGGTCGCGCCGAAGCCGGGACGGCTCTCCAGCTCCTCGGAGGGACGCTCCGGGAGCATGCGGTCCGGCGCCTGGACGTCCACCCAGCGGGCGGCGACCTTCGAGAACAGCGGACCGGCGATGATCACGGTCGGGATGGCGACCAGTACGCCGAGTGCGAGGGTCAGCCCGAGGTTGGCCTTCACCGCGTCGACCGCGACCAGCGGCCCGGGGTGCGGCGGAATGAGGCCGTGCATGACCGACAGACCGGCCAGTGCCGGGATGCCGATGCGCATCAGCGAGTAGTTGCCGCGCTTGGCGACCATCAGCACGACCGGGATCAGCAGCACGATGCCGACCTCGAAGAACAGCGGCAGCCCGATCACCGAGGCGATCAGGACCATCGCCCACGGCATCGACCGGGGACCGGCCTTCGCGAGGATCGTGTCGACGATCTGGTCCGCGCCGCCCGAGTCGGCGAGCAGCTTGCCGAGGATCGCGCCCAGCGCGATCAGCACGCCGACACCGGCGACCGTGGAGCCGAGTCCGGTGGTGAAGCTGGTGATGGTCTTGTCCAGCGGCGCCCCGGCGAACGCGCCGAGCGCGAGCGAGCCGATGGTCAGCGCCAGGAAGGCGTGCATCTTGAACTTGGTGATGAGCAGGACGATGACGGCGATGCCCGCCAGTACGGCGATGCCCAACTGCGCGTGGCCGGCCGAGGTGATGGGCTCGACGGGGTCCGCTGCCAGCATCTCGACGCTGAGTCTGGTCACAGTGGATTCCTTGCGGATTCGGGTGGGTGGGGTGAGAGGTACTACAGGGTCGGCTCGGGAACCTGTTCCAGCGCGGCCGTCGCCCGCTCGGCGATCTGCTCGGGGGTGCCGGTGATGTCGACGGCGACCCCCGCCTCGTCCGCCTCCAGCGGCTGGAGCGTGGCGAACTGGGAGTCGAGCAGCGCGGTCGGCATGAAGTGCCCGTGCCGGTGCGCCATCCGGTCCTCGATGAGGGAGCGGTCGCCGGTCAGATGTACGAAGACGACACCGGGGGCGGCGGCCCGCAGCCGGTCACGGTAGGACCGCTTCAGCGCCGAGCTGCTGACCACACCGCCGAGCCCCGCGCGCCCGTGCGCCCAGGTGCCGATGGCGTCCAGCCACGGCCACCGGTCGTCGTCCGTGAGCGGGTGCCCGGCCGACATCTTGGCGATGTTGGCCTGCGGGTGGAAGTCGTCGCCCTCGGCGTAGGGAACGCCGAGCCGGGCCGCGAGCAGGGGACCGATGGTGGTCTTCCCGGTGCCCGCGACGCCCATGACCACGACGACATGGGGGGTGCGCATCGCTGCCTCGCTGTCCTGTCTCCGTCGGCATCGACTGCCGACCGACCGACTGATGTGAACCCACTGAAACCGATTAGGTACGACGAATACAAGAGCCTGTGACATATAAGTCTGACTTTTTGGTTCCGTGACTCGCCCCGTACTCTGAGTACATGACCACTCCGGGCCGCGGGTTGCACGGCCGTGTACTCGACTCCCTCGGCCCCGACATCACGGCGGGCCAGTACCCGCCGGGCAGTGTCCTGCGTACGGACGAGCTGGCCAAGGAGTTCGAGGTGTCGCGCTCCGTGATGCGCGAGGCGGTCCGGGTGCTCGAATCCATGCATCTGGTCGAGTCCCGCCGCCGGGTGGGCGTGACGGTACGGCCCAAGGCCGAGTGGAACGTCTACGACCCGCAGGTCATCCGCTGGCGGCTGGCCGGCGCCGACCGCCCGCACCAACTGCGCTCACTCACCGTGCTGCGCTCCGCCGTCGAGCCGATCGCGGCGGGCCTCGCGGCCAAGTTCGCCACGGCGGAGCAGTGCGCGGAACTCACCGAGTGCGCGATCGGCATGGTGGCCAACTCACGCGGCCACCGACTGGAGGGCTACCTCGTCCACGACGTGGCCTTCCACCGGGTGATCCTGGCCGCCTCCGGCAACGAGATGTTCGCCCGCCTCGGCGACGTCGTCACCGAGGTCCTGGCCGGCCGCACCCATCACGAGGTCATGTTCGAGGACCCCGACCCGGCCGCCGTGACCCTGCACGTCCAGGTCGCGGAGGCGGTCCGCGAGGGCGACGCCCTCCGCGCGGAGACCCTGACCCGCGAGATCACGGTCGGCGCACTCCAGGAACTGGACATCCTGGCCCCGTAGTCGGCTCAGTCCAGAAACTCCCCGTCGAGGTACACCCACGCCCCGTCGATCCGCTCGAACCGACTCCGCTCATGGATCGCCCCACCCCGGTACGACGCCCGGAACGTCACGGTCCCCGCCGAGTGGAACGCCGATCCGCCCCCCGTCTCCAGGATCTCCAGCCCCGTCCACCGCATCCCCGGGTCGAGCTCCAGCGGTTCGGCGGGCCGCGTCCGCGGATGCCAGGTGCGCAGCAGATACGGCGCGTCCAGCCGCACGAAGGCGGAGTAGCGCGAGCGCATCAGCGCCTCGGCGGTGGGGGCGGCGGCGGTGCCGGAGTGGTAGCGGCCGCAGCAGGTGTCGTAGGGGTCGGGGAGGCCGCAGGGGCAGGAGGGCGTGCTCATGCCGGTCATTGTGCCCGCTGCGAAGGCGAGCCCGCTCAGACCGCGATCCCCGTCTCGGCCGAAGGCATCGGTGGCAACCGGGTCCCGAACACCCACGCGTCGAAGAGCTGGTCCAACGGCTCGGAGGTGAACCGGGACGCGTGGGACGTGAACGTCGTCGTGGTGACCGTGCCGTTGCGGTGCAGGCCGGCCCAGCTTCGAAGCATGCGGAAGAACGCGATGTCGCCCAGCGCGCAGCGGACCGCGTGGACGGCGACTCCGCCGCGTTCGTAGAGCCGGTCGTCGAACATCGACTTGCGGCCGGGGTCGGCGAGGCGCAGATCCTGGGGGAGCGTGGAGAGCAACCGGTGTGCGGCGGCGGCGTGTTGGTGGGCCGTGCGGCCGCCCGAGCGCTCGGACCACAGCCATTCCGCGTACTTGGCGAAGCCCTCGTTCAGCCAGATGTGCCGCCAGTCGGCGATGGACACACTGTTGCCGAACCACTGGTGGGCCAGCTCGTGCGCGACGAGCCGTTCCGAACCCCGGGCCCCGTCGACGTGGTTGGAGCCGAACAGCGACAACCCCTGTGCCTCGACGGGGACATCGAGTTCCTCCTCCGTCACCACGACCGCGTACTCGTCGAACGGGTACGGTCCGAACAGCTCCTGGAAGAGTTCCATCATCGCGGGCTGGCGTGCGAAGTCCCTTGAGAATTCGGGGAGTAGCTCGGCGGGAATGTGGCCGTGCTGCGGTACTCCGCCCAGACCCGGGTCGCCCAGCAGCACCGTCTGGTACTTCCCGATCGACAGCCCGACCAGGTAACTCGACGTCGGCGCCGACTGTTCGTACACCCACGTCGTGGTGGAGGCCTTGGTCGTGCGGGTGAGAAGTCTGCCGCCCGCCACCACCGCGTACGCCGACGGCGTGGTGATCGAGATCTGGTACGAGGCCTTGTCGGCCGGGCGGTCGTTGCACGGATACCAGGACGGCGCTCCGATCGGCTGGCTCGCCACCAGCGCGCCGTCCGTCAGCTCCTCCCAGCCGAGCCCACCCCAGGGGCTGGCGACCGGCTTGGGGTTGCCCGACCAGTGCACCTCGACGGTGAACGCGGCCCCGGCCCGCAGCGGCTTCGCGGGCCGGACGCGCAGCCGGCCGCCGCGGTGCGTGTAGTGCGGCTGGCGGCCGTCCACCCGGATCCGGCCGATCTTGAAGTCGCCCAGGTTGAGCTGGAATTCGGGCATCGGCGCACGGCCCGCTATCGCGTTGATACGGGCCGTGCCGGACAGACGGTTGGGGCCGGGACGGTAGT
The DNA here is from genome assembly GCF_040605995.1 of Streptomyces sp. NPDC005492. Taxonomy (NCBI): domain Bacteria; kingdom Bacillati; phylum Actinomycetota; class Actinomycetes; order Kitasatosporales; family Streptomycetaceae; genus Streptomyces; species Streptomyces sp. NPDC005492. The sequence continues at coordinate 213,135 of NZ_JBEXDX010000012.1, read as the reverse complement.
CCAGCGCCAGCTCATAGCGGTGCACCCGGTAGCGGGCATCGCCGTTTGCCGGGAAATACGGGTCCTGCCCTGCCGCCTGCTGAACGGTCACTGCTGCGTCTGCTCCCTGCGCTGTGCTCGTATCTCGTACCCGTGCACCGCCCTCCGAAGCCGACGCCGTGCGACCCGTGTTCAGGCTCGCCATGACTCGATCGGATTGCCCAGCCAGCGGGTGTCGTCCGGGACGGACTCCGCCGCCATCACCAGCGATGCGGGGCCCAGAGTGGTGCGCGCCCCGACCTCGCTGCCGGGCAGGACGATTCCGCCAGGACCCAGCGTCGCGCCCTCACGGAGGACCACAGTATCCGTCCGCAAGATCCGGTCGTGGAAGAGGTGGGTCTGGAGCACACAGCCGCGGTTCACGGTCGAGGCGTCCTCCAGGGTCACCAGGTCGGTCTCGGGCAGCCAGTAGCTCTCCACCCAGACGCCCTTGCCGATGTGCGCGCCGAGCCCGCGCAGCCAGGCCGTCAGCACCGGAGTACCCGGCACGGAACCGGCCAGCCACGGCACCGCCACGACCTCGACAAAGGTGTCCGCCAGCTCGTTGCGCCACACATAACCGCTCCACAGCGGGTGCTCGGCACCGCGGTGCCGGCCCACGAGCGCCCACTTGGCGACGATCGACACCAGCCCCGCGAGAGCACCCACAGCCAGCAGCACCACGCCCGCCAGCAGCGGCGCCCACACACCGAGCGCGCACAGCGCGGCCACCGTCAGCAGGGCCAGCGCGGCCGAGCAGAACACCGGCACGATCCGGCACAGCTCCACCAGACCGCGCGCCCACAGCAGCCGGGCCGGCGGGTCGTACGTCCGGCTCTGGTCGCCGCCGCTCGTGCTGCGCGGCAGCTTCACCGGCGGCAGCCCCAGATAGGACGTGCCCTTCTTCGCCTTCTTCGGCGTCGCCGACAGCACCCCGACGAGCCCGCCGTCCGGCACGCTCCGCCCGGGCGCGGTCATCCCGGAGTTCCCGAGGAACGCCCGCCGCCCGATCTCGGCCCGCCCGATGTGCACCCAGCCGCCGCCGAGTTCGTACGGCGCGGTCAGCGTGTCGTCGGCCAGGAAGGCACCCTCGCCGACGGTCGTCAGGCTCGGCAGCGCCAGCACGGTCGACACCTCGGCGCCCCGCCCGATCCGCATCCCGAGCAGCCGCAGCCACACCGGCGTGACCAGCCCGGCGTACAGCGGGAACAGGGTCTCGCGGGACAGGTCCATCAACTGCGTGACGGTCCACGCCTGCCAGCCGATCCGGCTGTGCGTGGGATGCGTACCCTCACGCAGCCCGAGGCTGAGCAGCCGGACACCGACCAGGATCAGCAGCGCGTACGTCAGCCCGAAGGCGAGCGTCGCCGGGACCAGGCCCAGGGACGCGCCCCGCAGCGCCTCGCCGAGACCGTCGCCCGGCGCCACGAACAGGCTCGTCACCAGCAGGGCGACCGCGCCGGAGAGCACCGGCAGCATGGTCAGCGCGAAACCGGTGATGCCGTACATCACGCGCCAGTACGTGCCCCGCTGCGGGCGCTCCTTGGGCCAGTTGCGCTTGGCCTTGCCGAGCTTGACCGCGGGCGCGCCCGCCCAGCGCTGACCGGTCGGGATCGTGCCGGTGACCGCCGAACCCGGCGCCACCTCGGCCCGCTTGCCCACCCGGGCACCGGGGAAGAGCATGCTGCGCGTGCCGACGACGGCGTGCGCGCCGATCTTGGTCGGGCCGATCTCCAGGCGGTCGCCGTCCAGCCAGTAGCCGGACAGGTCCACCTCGGACTCGACGGCGGCACCGCGGCCCAGCTTGAGCATGCCGGTGACCGGCGGGAGCGAGTGCAGGTCGACGTCCGGGCCGATCTTGGCGCCGAGGGCACGCGCGTACCGCTCCAGCCACGACCCCGTCAGCGCGGTCGCCCCGCTGAACTCGGCCAGCCGCTCCGCCGCCCACAGCCGCAGATGGACGCTGCCACCACGGTCGTAGCGTCCCGGCTTCACGCCGCGCAGCAGCAGGCGCGCACCGCCCGCGGCGATCGCGAGCCGGCCGGGCGGGCTGAAGAGGAGCAGCACTCCGGCGGCCACCAGCCACCAGGAGGCGGTCGGCAGCCAGGCATAGCCGTTCAGCACATTGCCGAGGGCGGCCAGGGCCACCGTCCAGCGCAGGCCGGCCAGGGTGAACAGGGGGACCAGCGCGAGGAGTTGGACCACCTTGGCGCGGGTCGGCACCGGCGCGATCACGCGTGCTGTGCCGTCGCCCTGCGCCGAGGCCTCCAGGTGCCGGGCCAGCTTGCGCAGGGTCGGCTGCTGGTAGATGTCGAGGACGGCCGCGCTCGGGTAACGGGTGCGCAGCCGAGTCGTCAACTGCGCGGCGGCCAGGCTGCTTCCGCCGATCGCGAAGAAGTCGTCGGAGGCGGTGCTCACGGGGATGCCGAGCACCTCGGCCCACTGCTCCGCGAGCCAGGCCTCCGTGCCGTAGAGCTGCTCCTTGGCGCCACCGGTCTCCAGGCCTTCGAGCGGCCAGGGCAGCGCGTTGCGGTCCACCTTGCCGGAGGTGCGGGTCGGTAGATCCTCGACCGGCGCGATCAACGGCACGAGGGCGGCGGGCAGTTCGGCCCGCAGCTTCTCGACGGCGGAGGCCTGGTCCCAGCCCTCCTGGGTGACGACATAGCCGACGAGAAGCTGGTTGCCGCTGCGCGCGGTGCGGACGGCGGCAGCCGCGCCCGCGACTCCGGGCAGCGACTGGAGCGCCGCGTCGACCTCACCGAGTTCGATCCGGCGTCCGCCGAGCTTGATCTGCTCGTCGGCCCTGCCGAGGAAGATCAGCCCCTCGGGCTCCGCCTTGACCAAGTCACCACTGCGGTACGCCCGTTCCCAGCCCAGCGACTCGAGAGGCGCGTACTTCTCCGCGTCCTTCTCGGGGTCCAGATATCGGGCGAGCCCGACCCCGCCGATCACCAACTGCCCACTGCCGCCCATCGGGACGGGCACCCCGGCCTCGTCGACGACGGCCAACTCCCAGCCGTTCAGGGGGAGTCCGATACGGATCGGCTCGTCGCCGGTCATCAGCGACGCACAGGCCACGACGGTCGCCTCGGTCGGCCCGTACGTGTTCCAGACCTCACGGCCCTCGGTGACCAGCCGCTGCACCAGCTCGGGCGGGCAGGCCTCACCGCCGAAGATCAGCAGGCGTACGTCGTTCAGCGCCTCGGGCTCCCACAGGGAGGCCAGGGTCGGCACGGTCGAGACGACGGTGATGTCCTGGTCCACCAGCCAGGGGCCGAGGTCGGCGCCGCTGCGGACCTGGGAGCGCGGCACGGGCACCAGGCAGGCGCCGTAGCGCCAGGCCAGCCACATCTCCTCGCAGGACGCGTCGAACGCGACGGACAGCCCCGCCATGACCCTGTCACCCGGACCGATCGGGTCCTCGGTGAGGAACAGCGCCGCCTCGGCGTCCACGAAGGCCGCCGCGCTGCGGTGCGAGACGGCGACGCCCTTGGGCTTGCCGGTGGAGCCGGAGGTGAAGATGATCCACGCGTCCTGCTCGACACCGGGCCGGGCGGCCGGGGTCTCGCTGTGCCCGAGCACGGTCAGCGCGTGCTCGGCACCGATCACGGCCCGCACCTCGGCCTCGCCGAACACCAGCTCGGCCCGCTCGTCCGGGTCCTCGGCGTCCACGGGCACATAGGCGGCGCCGGCGGCGAGTACGGCGAGGATCGCGATGTAGAGGTCGTTGGTCCCGGAGGGGACGCGCACACCGACCCGGTCGCCGAGGCCTACACCGGCCGCGGCGAGTGTCCGGCGCAGCGTCTCCACCTCGGCTGCCAGCGCTCGGTAGGTGAGGGAGACGGTGCCGTCGTCCAGGGCGAGCTCGTCGGGATACGAACGCACCGACGCGTCGAAGATGTCGACAAGCGTGCGGGGCGAGGCAGCGGATGCCGCGGAGAAACGTGCCGTATCGCCGAACTGCGTGCGGATCTCTTCGTCGAGCAGGCCGAGAGCACTGCTCTCGTGTATGGCTGCCATCGGTCCTCGCGTCTCAAGCCCGGTAACTTCCGGGGCGCTGGCGGGCCCGCAGGTCTGCCTGGGGTTGTCCAGCTCCAGCTCCGTTCCGTAACAAGCCGGAAATTTTAGTACGACGCTAGGCTCCGGCTCCGCCGACGGCCACTCGGCAGAGCCGAACGGGGGCGCTCCGTGAGCGTCCGGCAACGCTCTGACCTGGTGATCTTCGAACCGGAGGAGACATCCCCCACAAATGCGACGAGGGCCGCGACCCTGGTGGTCGCGGCTCGTCGAGGCAGCCCAACTCGCCCAAGCTCAGTGGTAGGCCTTGGGCGGACTCGCCTTCCACGCCCGGTCGAGGGAATCGTCCCAGTCGCCGTCCCGGTCGAAACTCGCGGCCCGGCAGCCACGGGACATGGGTGCCGCCGCGCTGTGGCGCCAGGCGGAGTCCCCGATCCGGACTATGGCGTGGCCGCAGTGCCGGCAGACCGCGTGCCCCGTCAACTCGTCATCCAGCCGCTCGAACTGCGCGGTGCGGTCCGCCACCTCTTCTTCGAGGCCCCGCAGCACATCCTCGGCACTGGAGACCCCTGCCGAAGCGATGAGGTCGCGCACGAGCGCCGCGGCCTCGATCGCGATGTCGGCTCGCCGCGCTGCATCGGCCAGGCTCTGGGGACCATGGCTGCCGGGCGACGTGCGCGCCGTCCGCTCCGCCAGTTCGACCGACGGGCGGCTCGACACCGCCGACTGCTCCTCGTGCTCCTGGCCGGGCTCGTGCTCCGCGACTCCGTCCCTCACGCGTTTGCGGGCCACTTCGAAGGCCCATGCCTCGGTGGATGCCTTCTTGGGAACGTTGAAGTGAGTGCTGGTCGCCGAGTCCATCACCGTGTGGAACTCCTCCATCAGCGCTCCCCAGTGGTAGCCGCCGGCGAAGTCCTCGGGGCACCAGCCGTAGTGACGTACGAGTTCGTCACGGACCCGGTCGAAATGCCGCAGGCTCTTGCGCACCGGTCCGCGCGTCTCGATGCGGAGGCCGACGCGTTCCGCTCGCGCCAGCATCTCCGGGTCCACGCCTTCCCACTTCATATGGCCGTCGCGTTCGCAGGCGTAGTCGACCCAGGACCAGAACGCCTCGGCGTCCGCGACGTCGGGCGCCTCACGGTGATGGCGCGGGCAGAGGAGGGCGAAGTTGCGCACATCGTTGGAACCGCCGAGCGACTCCGGGACCACATGAGCCCTCTCCACCGGCGCCTGCCAGCAGATCAGACAGATCGGCTCCTCGAGGCCGAGGTGGTCGGCGATGGCCCGGACCGGGGGTCTGGACCGGCGCGCGTCAGGACTCTCGTCCCGGTTGCGTACCCGCAACTCGCGGTGGTCGTAGGAGTGTTCACGGTCGGGGTCCCGTACGTTCAGGACACCAGGTATGTCCTCGCGCTGCGGCTCGGGGTTCCTCACGTGGTACAGCGGTGTGCTGATCTCGCTGAGGTACGGGCCGAGTAACCCCAGCAGGAAATCGCGGATGATCTCCAGGGCGTCGGCGTCGTAGCCACCGGCCGCGTTGCGGTGTCCCTGGATGTCGAGATAGAGGCGACGCGGGGCGCCAGGGCTTGTCGCCGCGGCCTTCTTGAGGATGGAGAAGAGGCGATGGGCGCACTTGGTGAAGTCCTCCTCGACCCGCATGTCGTGATACAACGCGATGCCCTTCGGCTTCGCGTCGGCTCCCGACCGCTTCTGCTTGTCGGTCATGGGCGCACGCTAGTCGCCGCCTCTGACAACCGGGGTTCGCGGCGTACGACCCGGGACCCGCGCCCAGCCGGAGAAACAGAAAAACCCCAGATCAACTGGGGTTTCTGCTGGTGTCCGAGGGGGGACTTGAACCCCCACGCCCGATAAAGGGCACTAGCACCTCAAGCTAGCGCGTCTGCCATTCCGCCACCCGGACAAGGTGTCTGTCGCGCGTGGTTTCCCCCGCGGCGACGAAGGAAACATTACCAGGCTTCCAGGGGTGGCCGATCACCCCCTGTTCCCGCCCTCGTCCCGCGTGAACGGCGTGTGACGGGCCGGGTCCGGCCTTGGGCGCGAGCCTCGGGCGGGGGAGGATGAGGGAGGACCACCAGCAGTGACAGTGGGAGGAAGCAGCGTGAGCGACACGGACACGGCCAAGGGCGTCACCGGTGAGGACGAGGTCGTGGACCTCTGCCGCGAGCTGATCCGGATCGACACCAGCAACTACGGCGACCACTCGGGACCGGGTGAGCGCAAGGCGGCCGAGTACGTCGCCGGGCAGCTCGCCGAGGTGGGCCTCGAACCGAAGATCTTCGAGTCGCACCCGGGGCGCGCCTCCACGGTGGCCCGGATCGAGGGCACGGACCCCTCCCGGCCCGCGCTCCTCATCCACGGCCACCTGGACGTCGTACCGGCGAACGCGGCCGACTGGACCCACCACCCCTTCTCCGGCGAGGTCGCCGACGGGTGCGTGTGGGGGCGCGGCGCGGTCGACATGAAGGACATGGACGCGATGACCCTGGCGGTCGTCCGCGACCGGCTGCGCAGCGGGCGCAGGCCCCCGCGCGACATCGTGGTCGCCTTCCTCGCGGACGAGGAAGCGGGCGGTACGTACGGGGCGCGGCACCTCGTCGACAACCACCCGGAGCTGTTCGAGGGCGTCACCGAGGGCATCAGCGAGGTCGGCGGGTTCTCGTTCACGGTGAGCGAGGAGCGGCGGCTCTATCTGATCCAGACGGCCGAGAAGGGCATGCACTGGATGAAGCTCACGGTGGCCGGCACCGCGGGACACGGGTCGATGATCCACCGGGACAACGCGATCACCGAGCTGTCCGAGGCCGTCGCCCGGGTGGGCCGGCACAAGTTCCCGGTGCGGGTCACCAAGACGACCCGGGCCTTCCTCGACGAACTCGGCGACGCGCTCGGCACCCCGCTCGACCCCGAGGACATGGAGTCGACGCTCAAGCGGCTCGGCGGGATCGCCAAGCTGATCGGCGCGACGCTCAGCAACACCGCCAACCCGACGCAGCTCAACGCCGGTTACAAGGTCAACGTCATCCCCGGCGAGGCCACCGCGAACATCGACGGCCGCTTCCTGCCCGGCCACGAGGAGGAGTTCCTCGCCGACCTCGACCGCATCCTCGGCCCGAAGGTGAAGCGCGAGGACGTGCACTCGGACAAGGCGCTGGAGACCTCTTTCGACGGCGCCCTGGTCGACGCCATGCAGTCCTCGCTGCTCGCCGAGGACCCGACCGCGAAGGCGATCCCGTACATGCTCTCCGGCGGCACGGACGCCAAGTCCTTCGACGACCTGGGCATCCGCGGCTTCGGCTTCGCCCCGCTCAAGCTGCCGCCCGAGCTGGACTTCGCCGGCATGTTCCACGGCGTGGACGAGCGGGTGCCGGTGGAGGGGCTGAAGTTCGGGGTGCGGGTGCTGGACCGGTTCATCGACGCGTCCTGACGTCGTACGGCATGCGTTGACGCCGGTAATCGACCGCGTGTGCGGGGATTACTGGGAAGGGTGAATGTGCTCATAAGCTCGTAGCTCCATTACTCCTTCCTCGTTACAGGTGATGCGATCAGCAACACGAGATCGCTTTTGCCAACAAGGAGGAATAATGATCAAGAAGGTCGTCGCCGCTGCGGCTGCCACCGGTGGCCTGGTTCTCGCGGGAGCGGGCCTGGCCGTCGCCGACTCGGGTGCTCAGGGTGCCGCTGTGCACTCCCCGGGTGTCGTTTCCGGCAACGTCGTCCAGGTGCCCGTCCACGTCCCGGTGAACGTGTGCGGCAACACGATCTCGGTGATCGGCTTGCTGAACCCCGCCTTCGGCAACACCTGCATCAACAAGTGACGTCCGCCCTCTGAGGGGCGACCACATCCTCGGCCCCGGAGCGCGCGCCATGCGCTCCGGGGCCGAGAGGTCTTTGCGCGAGAAATCGCGCGACGAATTCGGTCAGGAATGAAGGCAGGGGGGAATTCAGTAATGCGACAAGTCACTCGCAAGAGCTTGATGACCGTGGCGGTCGCCACCGGAGTGATCGCCGCCGCGGGGGGCGTGGCCCACGCCGACTCGGGCGCGCGCGGCTCCAGTGCGGACTCGCCCGGCGTACTGTCCGGCAACACCGTGCAGGCACCGGTGCATGTGCCGGTCAACGTCTGCGGCAACACCGTGAACGTGGTCGGGGTCCTGAATCCGGCGGTCGGCAACAAGTGCGGCAACCAGGGCGGGGGCAGCGGAGGCGGTTACGGCGACTCCGGGGGATACGGCTCGTCGGGCGGGCACGGCGCGCACGGCGGTTCCGGGGGCTCGCACGCCGGCGGACACGCCTCCGGCTCGCCCGGTGTCGGCTCCGGCAACCACGTCCAGGTACCGATCGACGCACCGGTGAACGTGTGCGGCAACAGCGTCGACGTCATTGGCATCGGCAACCCCGCCACCGGCAACGACTGTGCCAACGGGGGCAGTTGGAACGGCGGCGGCCACGACCACGGGACGCCTCCGGGCGGCGGTGGTCACCACGGGGGTGGCGGCGGCCATCACGGTGGCCATCACCACGGGGGCGGCGGCCACGACGGCACCTCGCCGGGCGGCGGCCACGGGACGACCCCTCCGGGAACTCCGGGCACGCCCACACACCCGGTCACACCCGGTCACCCCGCTTCACCGATCACCTCGCCGATCAAGGGCGGCTACACGCCGACCGGTTCCGCGTACGTGAACCAGGCCGGCGCGCACTCCGCCGTCCAGACCCAGGGCGCCGCGCAGCTCGCGCACACCGGCAGCGACCTGCCACTGGGCCTCGCTCTGCCGGTCGGAGCGGGCGCGCTGCTGGCGGGCGCGGTGCTTTACCGCAAGGCGAAGGCCTCGGTGTAGCTCGCGAGGACATGTGATCTGCGCAACGGAGGGGCCCCGCACCGTCGGGGCCCGCTCCGTTCCGTCCGGCTCAGCTCACCACGTGGCGCGCACCTGGCGGATGATCCGCCGGCGCAGCCGCACCCTGCGACTGCCGTCGCGCAGCAGGCTCAGTCGGTCCAATTCCCAGTGTCCGTACTCGGCATGGTCCGTCAGCAGACGTGTGGCGTCCTTGCGGGAGACCCCGCGCGGTACGTACACGTCGACAAATTCGTATTCCGGCATCGCATCTATTGTGCGGGCAGAGCCCCGGTACGGATAGCGTCTGCACTATGTCTGATGCTGCGCAGCCCACCGCTGCCGAGGTACGCGCCGCCGCCGAGGCGGTCAAGACCGCGCTCGACCGCCACCTGGCCGCGGTCGAAGGCCGGTCGGGGGAGGCCGACCCGGCCGTCTACGAGGCGTTCAACCAGCTCGCCGCGGCCGCCGAGGTCTACGACGAGCTGCTCTACGACCGTTATGACGAGGTCACGCCTTTCGAGATCCCCGGTACCGACGACTCCCTGCCGCCGTACACCGGCCCCGAGGAGCCGAACGCGGTAAGCGTGCTGATCCGCCGTGACTACGCCGTGGCGGAGCCGCAGCGGCTGCTGGCCCAGGCGCACCGGGTCGAGACGGCGGTCGGCGACGGCATGGGCACGGAGGCCTCCGCCACGATCCACGGCGCGCTCGGCATCCTCTTCGACGAGTTCGAGGCGGATGAGATCGCCTCCCGGCCCAAGGAGTTCGGCCTGGAGGAGGGCGACTCCACGCTGTGGGTGACCGCCGCCGACGAAGCGGCCGAACCCGGCGCCTGGCTGGAGGCCCCCTTCGAGACGGTCGATCCGCAGAGAGTGGTGTGCCGCTTCGACGTCAGCGCTGTCTTCGACGACGAGATCGACGACGACCTGGACGACCCCGACGACCCCGACGACATCGACGAGGTGGTCGAGCCCGAAGCCGAGATCGAGGACGAGATCCCGGAACTCGACGAGGACGAGGACCTGGAGGCGCTGGAAGCGGACCGCTGAGAGGCGCCGCACCGGCTGTGACGACACGACGGCGGCGGTCACGGAGGCGGTCCCTCCGTGACCGCCGCCGTCGTCGTGTCCTGCGGCTCAGGCCTCCGCCGGGACCTGCGGTCGCAGAAGGACAGGCAACCGGGTCGTACGCGGCTTGGCCGGGATCTCGGCGACGGCCCGGGGCAACGCCTGATCCACACCGTGGACCACGGACAGATGCCGGTCCGCTCTGCTGAACGCCGTATACACCCAGGGCCGGTTGAGAGCCTGCGCCGCGTCCCCCGGCAGCACCACGACCACCGCGGGCCACCGCGCCCCGACCGCCTGGTGTGCGGTCAGCGCCCACCCGTGCCGCACGGACTGCTCGACCCGCTCCTTCGCTACGACGACGGGCTCGCCTGCGCACGACAGGTGCAGCCCCTCCGCGTCGGCCTTCACCACCTGGCCGGGGACCGCACGGCCCGGGGCGGAGGAGTACGCGATCCGATCGCCGGGATCGAAGCCGCCGAAGCGGCCGGGGCCGGGGTTGAGCCGCTCCTTCAGCGCCACGTTGAGCGCACGGGTGCCGGCCGCGCCGCCGTGACCCGGTGTGATCACCACCGTCTGCTCGGACGGGACACCGATCACCCGGGGCACCGAGTCGGCGACGAGCTGCACGGTCCGGTGCACGGCCTCGCCGGCGTCCCGCACCGGCACGATCACGACCTCCTTGCCGGGGGCCTCCACCTGGTTCAGCTCACCGATGCCGATGCCCGAGACCAGCTCGCCCACGGGGCCGAGGTCCGGGCGGCGCGAGACGACGTGCGGACAGACCCGCGCCGCGAGCAGATCGGCGAAGACCCGCCCGGGGCCCGCCGACCACAGCACCGCCGGGTCACCGGCCAGCACCAACCGGGCGCCGTCCGGCAACGACTCGGTGAGCAAGGCCGCGGTCTCGACGTCGAGCTGGGGGGCGTCGAGCACGACGAGGAGATCCAGGCCCAGGGCACCGTCCGAGTCCCGACCGGGCCCTTCGGCACCGGCCAACAGCCCGGCGACGGTGGCTACTTGGGGTCCATCGCCTGCTCCTTGGTGCTCATCGCCGGTCCCGGGAGCGCCCGCAGAGTCCCCCGCGACGAGGCCCTCCGGCGCAAAGCCGCCCGCCCCCGGCCGCAACCGCTCGCCGGGCGCGGCACTCTCCGCGTCGGCGGCCCGCGCCAGCAGCGAGGTGAACCGGTCCCGCCCGACCGGGCTGTGGGTGGCGGCCCAGGCGCGCAGCCCGAAGCTCGCCGCCACGGTCAGCAGCGCGGCCGCCTCTTCGAGAGAGGCCTCCCCGCCGGTGTGGAGCACCAGGCCGTGGCCCGCGACCGCACGGATCAGCTCGCCGGTGGAGCCCTTGGCGGCGCCGGCCCGCTCCCACTCCGCCGCCGAACCGTCCTCCTTCGGCACCGAGTTGATCAGTTTGGCCAGCCCCTCCGCGAGGCTCTCCTCGGCGAGCGCGTACCGCTCCAGGCCGATCAGCACCCGGACCGGACGCTCCGCGCCCGCCTCGCCCGCCTCGCCCTCCTCGTCCGTGCGCTGCACCGGGACCGCGGGCTCGTCCAACGCGTCCTGGAACACCAGCACTTCGCCCTCCGCGATGGCGCTCTGCGTCGCCGCGTCCGGGTCGGGCACACCCTGCTTGGCCAGTGCCGCCGTGAGCGCCGACGCCTCCAGGGCCGTATGCCCGGCCAGGGCCGCCTGCTCCAGGAGCCAGCCGGTGACCGCCCGGCCCCGCCGCTCGTCGTCCGGCGCGCACTCGGCGCCGAGCAGCGCCCGCGCGAACCCGTCGGCCTGCTCGGGCCGTACCCCCGGGACGCGCAGCAACTGCCAGGGATCCTCGCGGAGTTGGTGGTCAGCGCCCTCGCCGAGTGCCGCCGCGACCTGTGCCGCGAGCGTCTCGGGCGCGCCGCCCTCGGCCAGCACGAGCCGCGCGGACTCGACGGCCTCGGTCGCGGGGGCGCCGGGCTCGGCGGCGACGGGCTGTGGCCGGCTTACCGCCTCCGGGGCGGCGGCGGTACGGCGTGGGGTCGGCTCCGGCTTGGCGAAGGCGGTGGTCACGGGCTTCTCGCCGCTCTCCACGGCCCGCACCGCCGCGAGCAGATCGGCGGCCGTCCCGCTCAGCTTCGCCCCCGCCGCGATGGGCCCGGCCTTCTCCGCCTTCCGCCGCTCGATCCGCTCCCGCTCCAGCCGCTGCGCCTGCAACTCCGCGGCGGCCTCGGACAGTTCGGCAGCGGCGGCCTCGGACGTGGCCTCACCGGTGCTCTCGGTGCCCTCCGCGGTCGCGGCCTCACCCGTGTCCGCGCCCATGTCCTCGGCGCCCGCCCCGGCTTCCGCCTCCGTGTCCTCGGCCGGCGAGGTCTCCGTGGTCTCCGGGTCCGTGCTCACAGCGTGCTCCAGTCGTGATCGGGATAGCGGTGCAGAGGCGCCGACACATCGTCGAGCGCTCGGCAGATCTCGTCAGGAAGACTAAGCGCCTCCACTGACAATGCGGCCGTGAGCTGCTGCGCGTTGCGCGCGCCGACGATCGGGGCGGCCACCCCCGGCCGGTCGCGGACCCAGGCGAGGGCCACCTGGAGGGGGGTCACGGCGAGCCCGTCCGCGGCCGTCGTCACGGCGTCCACGATGCTGGTCGCCGTCTCGTCGAGGTAGGGCGCGACGAAGGGCGCCATGTGCTCCGAGCCGCCGCGCGAGTCGGCCGGTGTCCCGTGCCGGTACTTGCCGGTGAGGACCCCGCGCCCGAGCGGCGAGGAGGGCAGCAGCCCGATGCCGAGGTCGAGCGCGGCCGGCAGCACCTCGCGCTCCACGCCCCGCTGGAGCAGCGAGTACTCCAACTGCGTGCTCGCCAGCCGGGTCCGCGTGCCCGGCGCCGCGAGCTGCCAGGTCGCCGCCTTGGCGAGCTGCCAGCCGCAGTAGTTGGAGACGCCCGCGTACCGCGCCCGGCCGCTGCTGACCGCCAGGTCCAGGGCCTGGAGGGTCTCCTCCAGCGGGGTGAAGGGGTCGAAGGCGTGGACCTGCCACAGGTCGACGTAGTCCGTGCCGAGGCGGGCCAGCGAGGCGTCCAGCGCGGCGAGCAGATGGCCGCGTGAGGCGTCGAAGCGGCGGTCGGGGTCGGGCACGCTCCCCGCCTTCGTCGAGATGACCAGGTCCCGGCGCGGCACGAGCCCTTCTATGAGCTGCCCGAGCAGATACTCGGCCTCCCCGTCGCCGTACACGTCCGCCGTGTCGACGAGGGTGCCGCCGGCCTCCCAGAACGCCTTCAACAGGTCCGCGGCGTCATGCTCGTCGGTGTCGCGCCCCCACGTGAGGGTGCCGAGTCCGATCCGGGACACACGAAGGCCGGTACGGCCGAGATGCCTCTGCTCCATGAACGCCGAGATTACTGGCCTGAACCTGCCTCGTGGGGGCCTGTGGATAACCGATTTCCACGATGATCCACAGTCCATCGCACGGCACACTCCGTGACCACTCACCGGCACCCGTCCTGCCCGCCCCGACCCCCGCGCGCTAGGGTCGGAGCAACAGCGACGTTACTGATGGGTAAGGGGTCTGCCATGCAGCTCGGGATCAACCTCGGCTACTGGGGTGCCGGAATGGACGGCGACAATCTGGCCGTGGCCCAGGAGGCCGACCGGCTCGGCTACTCCGTGTGCTGGGCCGCCGAGGCCTACGGCTCCGACGCGGCCACCGTGCTCACCTGGGTCGCCGCGCAGACCGAGCGCATCGATGTCGGCTCGGCCATCTTCCAGATCCCGGCCCGTCAGCCCGCGATGACCGCGATGACCGCCGCGACCCTCGACTCGCTCTCCGGGGGCCGCTTCCGCCTCGGCATCGGCGTCTCGGGCCCGCAGGTCTCCGAGGGCTGGTACGGCGTCAAGTTCGACAAGCCGTTGGCACGCACGCGTGAGTACGTCGAGATCGTACGGAAGGCGATGACGCGCGAGCGGCTGTCGTACGACGGCGCGCACTGGACGCTGCCGCTGCCCGGCGGCCCGGGCAAGCCGCTCAAGCTGACCGTGCACCCGGTGCGCGAGCACATCCCGCTGTACATCGCGGCGATCGGCCCGAAGAACCTGGAGCAGACCGGCGAGATCGCCGACGGCGCGCTGCTCATCTTCCCGTCCGCCGAGCACCTGGAGGACACCGCCGTCCGCCATCTGCGGGCCGGCCGCGAGAAGGCGGGCAAGACCCTCGAAGGCTTCGACATCGTCCCGACGCTCCCGCTCGCCCTCGGCGAGGACAAGGACGTCGAGAAGCTCGCCGACACCTTCCGCCCGTACACCGCGCTGTACGTCGGCGGCATGGGCAGCCGGCAGCAGAACTTCTACAACAAGCAGGCCCAGCGCATGGGCTTCGAGGCCGCGGCCGCCGAGATCCAGGACAAGTACCTGGCCGGGGAGAAGGACGCCGCCGCGGCCGCCATCCCGCACGACCTGATCGACAAGACGACGCTGCTGGGCTCCGTGGACCGCATCGCGGACCGGATGAAGGAGTACGCGGCGGCCGGTGTCACCACCCTGACCCTCGCCCCCGCGGGCTGGACGCTGGAGGAGCGCCTCGCCGCGCTCCGCGCCGGCAGTGAGGCACTGGAGCGCGCGGGTCTCGCGTAACGCGGCGCTGCCGTACGGAAGTTTCTACGGCCGTGGTGGGGGCTCGGGGGGTCTTCCCCGCCACGGCCGTCACGGGGAACAACGCGTGGCGGCCCCCGCGGTTACGCCCCTGTCGGACATCGGCCGTCCTCCTTTTGGCGGAGTTGTCCGACGCATCTGTTGCAGCACTTCTGATGCGGCATTTGACTCGTTCTTTGCGGAATGCGGCGGAATCCTGCACGGAGGTGCCTTCAGATGCTTTCGGCCAAGAGTCTGTTCCAGGAGATCCTGGACGACGACGAGTCCTTCCGGCTGTTCTGCTCCATCGCGGCAAGCGGCGAGTCCCAGGGCGGCTGGGAGAACGGCCGCATCGCCGCCCTCGTCCCGGCGAGCGAACGCGACCTCGCCCCCAAGATCGGCCGGCACGGCGCCGACGAGGACAAACACGGACGCATCTTCGCCGCCCTCATGAAGAGGCGCGGCCTCGAACCCGCCCCGGTGCCCCCCGACACCGACTACACGATGCTCCTGGAGCGGCGCGGCATCGGTCTCGCCCACGAGAGGCTCACTGGCGACGAGCCGCTCACCGTCCAGGACATCGTCACCTACCTCGCCCACAGCCGGGTCACCGAACAGCGCGCCTCCGAGCAGATGGACCTGCTGCGCAGGCACTTCGCCGACCACCCCGACCTCGGCCGCGCGGTGCGGATGATCTCCCACGACGAGGACAACCATCTCGCCTACTGCCATGAGGAGTTGCTGCGCTTCGCGCACGCCGGACACGGCCGCGCCATCCAGCGGACGCTGCGCGAGTGCGCGCTGGCCGAGATCCGTGTCTACCGGGACGTCAGCCTCGCCGTGATGGCCCACATGGGACGCGTCCTGGACTGGCCGCGCGCCAAGTCGGCGGCGCTCGCCGCGGGCATCCACGCCGTGTACGCGTACGAACGCCTCGGCGGCTGGCGGCGGATGGTGTCCCTGCGGATGCCGGAGAGGCGCGACGCCCTCGGCGGACCGGCGACCGCCGCCCCCGAGTTCGCGTGAAGCAGGGCGGTCACAGCCAGCCGCGCCGCTTGAACTGCCGGTACAGCAGCACCTCCAGGGCGCCCATCAGCAGGATCGCCGCCGGATACCCCCACATCCAGTGCAGCTCCGGCATGTGGTCGAAGTTCATGCCGTAGATGCCCGCGATCATCGTGGGGATCGCGGCCATGGCCGCCCACGCGGAGATCTTCCGCATGTCGTCGTTCTGCCGGACGCTGGTCTGCGCGAGATGCGCCGACAGGACGTCCGAGACCAGCCGGTCCAGGCCCTCCACGGACTCGTTGACCTTCGTCAGGTGGTCGTTCACGTCACGGAAGAACGGCCGCGACTTGTCCTGCACGAACGGGACCCGGTCGACGGCGAAGCCGAGGCCCGCCAGCCGGGCCACCGGCTGCGCCAAGGGACCGGTCGCCCGGCGGAACTCCAGGATCTGCCGCTTGAAGTCGTAGATCCGCGACGCCGTGGTCCGCGAGCCTCCGCCGGTCGGCGAGAACACCGCCGCCTCCAGCTCCTCCAGGTCGGTCTGCAACTCGCCCGCCACGTCCACGTAGTGGTCGACCACCGCGTCGGCGATCGAGTACAGCACCGCCGTCGGCCCGTGCCGCAGCATCTCCGGCTCCTCCTCAAGTCGGTGCCGTACGGCCGCCAGTGGGGCCTCCTCGCCGTGCCGGACGGTCACCACGAAGGAGTCGCCGACGAAGACCATGACCTCGCCCGAGGTGACCACGTCGCTGTCCGCCTCGTAGCCCACCGGCTTCAGGACCATGAACAGCGAGTCGTCGTAGACCTCCAGCTTGGGCCGCTGATGCGCGGTCAGGGCGTCCTCGACGGCCAGCGGATGCAGCCCGAACTCCTCCGTGACCTTGTCGAACTCCTTCTCCGTGGGCTCGTAGAGACCGATCCAGACGAACGCGTCGCCCACCCGACGGCAGTGGTCCAAGCCGTCGGAGAAGTCGCCGGGCCCTTCCGTCCGGCGTCCGTCACGGTAGATGGCGTAGTCGACGATCACGGTGCGTATTCTCCTGTCGTCCGGCCGACGGCGCACGTTGACACTTCTCGCGTGCGCCTACCCTTGGCGGCATGCCCACGTTGATCCTTGTCCGGCACGGACGTTCGACCGCGAACACCGGGGGAGTGCTCGCCGGCTGGACGCCCGGCGTCGCTCTCGACGAGCGGGGCAACGCCCAGGCCGCCGCGCTCCCCGGACGGCTCGCCGCGCTGCCGATCGCCGAGGTGGTCGCCAGCCCGCTGCAACGCTGCCAGGAGACCCTCCGGCCGCTCCTCGATGCCCGCCCCGAGCTGCGCGCGCACACCGACGAGCGGATCGGGGAGTGCCACTACGGCGACTGGTCCGGCCGCAAGCTCGCCGAGCTCAAGGACGAGCCCCTGATGGAGGTCGTCCAGGCGCACCCCTCGGCCGCCGCGTTCCCCGGCGGCGAGTCCTTGCGCGCGATGCAGACCCGCGCGGCGGAGGCCGTACGCGAGTGGAACGCGCGCGTGGAGCGCGATCACGGTGCCGACGCGGTCTATCTCATGTGCTCGCACGGCGACATCATCAAGTCTCTTGTGGCCGACGCACTCGGACTTCATCTCGACCTCTTCCAGCGGATCTCCGTAGAACCGTGTTCCATCACCGCGATCCGTTACACCCGTCTCAGGCCATTTCTCGTACGACTCGGGGACACCGGAGATCTCGCGTCCCTGGCGCCGCGCGAGGAGCCCCCGGGCGACGACGCCACGGTCGGGGGCGGCGCGGGCGCACCGTGATCGTCGACCGCAGTAGGGTGAAGCGGTCGCAGTAGCGCCGCACTTGTCAGCAGTCGATTCCAATGGAGACAGGACGTGTCCCGTCAGGTGTTCCTCTACGACCCGCCGGACCGCTTCGTAGCCGGCACGGTCGGACTGCCCGGGCGCCGTACGTTCTTCCTCCAGGCCGCCGCCGGCCCTCGGGTGACCAGCGTGGCCCTGGAGAAGACGCAGGTCGCCGCGCTCGCCGAGCGCATGGACGAGCTTCTGGACGAGGTCGTACGGCGCAGTGGCGGCAACGCGGCCGTCCCGGCCGTCACTCCCACCGAGATCTCCGACACCCGCCCTCTGGAGACGCCCGTCGAGGAGGAGTTCCGCGTCGGGACCATGGCGCTCGCCTGGGACGGCGAGGAACAGCGCATGATCGTCGAGGCGCAGGCCCTCGTGGAACTCGACGCGGAGTCCGAGGAGGACCTCGCCGAGGCCGAGGAACGGCTGCTCCAGGACGAGGAGAACGGACCCCCGATGCTGCGGGTCCGGCTCACCGGAGCCCAGGCCCGCGCCTTCGCCAAGCGCGCCCTGGACGTCGTCAACGCCGGCCGGCCGCCCTGCCCGTTGTGCAGCCTCCCGCTCGACCCGGAAGGACACGTATGTCCGCGCCAGAACGGATACCGCCGCGGAGCGTGACCACCGCCGAGCTGCTCACCAAGGGTGAGCTGAAGGTGCGCGGACGCATCCGCGAGGCCTCGAACGCGGTGCTGTACTGCTCCGTGACGTACGAGGGCCGCGAGGCGTCCTGCGTCTACAAGCCCATTGCCGGGGAGCGGCCCCTGTGGGACTTCCCCGACGGCAATCTCGCCCAGCGCGAGGTCGCCGCTTACGAGGTCTCCGAGGCGACCGGCTGGGGCCTCGTGCCGACGACCGTCCTGCGCGACGGGCCGTACGGCGAGGGCATGTGCCAGCTCTGGATCGAGGCGGCGACCGACAAGGACGGGTCCGAACTGCTCGCCCTGGTCGACGCGGAGGAGCCCGAGGCCGGATGGAAGGCGATCGGGTTCGCCGAGGTCGGTGACGGCAAGACGGCCCTCCTGGTGCACGCCGACGACGAACGGCTGCGCCGCCTCGCCGTCCTCGACGCCGTCATCAACAACGCCGACCGCAAGGGCGGCCATCTGCTGCCCGCCGACGAGGGCCGCCTGTACGGCATCGACCACGGTGTGACCTTCAACGCCGAGAACAAGCTGCGCACCCTCCTGTGGGGCTGGGCGGGGGAGCCGCTCACCGCGGAGGCCGTCGAGGCCCTCACGGAGCTGCGTGCGGCCCTGGACGGGGCGCTGGGGACCCGGTTGGCCGAACTGATCACCGCCGCCGAAGTCGACGCCACGCGCGCGCGTGTCGACGCCCTGCTCACCACGGGGAAGCACCCGGAACCGAGCGGTGAGTGGCCCGCCATCCCCTGGCCGCCGGTATAGCGCTCACCAGCGAGTTCCACAGCACATCGCGGGCCCGAGATCAAGAGCGCCTTGTCGGCCGTCCGGTTCGTATACCGAACTCGGGTCCGGTTACGCTCATGTACATGCATGCCTGGCCCGCTTCCGAGGTCCCCGCCCTGCCTGGTCAGGGCCGCGACCTGAGGATCCACGACACCGCGACCGGCGGTCTGGTCACCCTCGACCCCGGTCCCGTCGCCCGAATCTATGTCTGCGGCATCACGCCGTACGACGCCACCCACATGGGACACGCGGCGACCTACAACGCGTTCGACCTGGTGCAGCGCGTGTGGCTCGACACCAAGCGGCAGGTGCACTACGTCCAGAACGTCACGGACGTCGACGACCCGCTCCTGGAGCGCGCCCAGCGCGACGGCCTCGACTGGGTCGCCCTCGCCGAGCAGGAGACGACCCTCTTCCGCGAGGACATGACCGCCCTGCGGATGCTGCCGCCGAAGCACTACATAGGCGCGGTCGAGGCCATACCGGGCATCGTGCCGCTGGTGGAGCGGCTGCGCGACCTCGGCGCCGCCTACGAACTCGAAGGCGACGTCTACTTCTCCGTCGAATCCGACCCCGACTTCGGCAAGGTCTCGAACCTCGACGCCGCCGCGATGCGGCTGCTGTCCGCCGAGCGCGGCGGCGACCCGGACCGCCCCGGCAAGAAGAACCCGCTCGACCCGATGCTGTGGCTCGCCGCCCGCGAGGGCGAGCCGAGCTGGGACGGCGGCTCGCTCGGCCGGGGCCGCCCCGGCTGGCACATCGAGTGTGTGGCCATCGCCCTGGACCACCTCGGCATGGGCTTCGACGTCCAGGGCGGCGGCTCCGACCTCGCCTTCCCGCACCACGAGATGGGCGCCTCGCACGCCCAGGTGCTCACCGGCGAGTTCCCCATGGCCAAGGCGTACGTCCACGCCGGCATGGTCGCCCTGGACGGCGAGAAGATGTCGAAGTCCAAGGGCAACCTGGTCTTCGTCTCCGCACTCCGGCGCGAGGGCGTCGACCCGGCCGCGATCCGGCTGGCACTGCTCGCCCACCACTACCGCGCCGACTGGGAGTGGACCGACGGCGTGCTCGCGGACGCGGTCGCCCGGCTCGGGCGGTGGCGCGCCGCCGTCTCCCGGCCCGACGGACCGTCTGCCGAGGCACTTGTCGAGGAGATCCGCGAGGCCCTCGCGAACGATCTGGACGCCCCGGCCGCACTGGCCGCCGTCGACCGCTGGGCGGCCCTCCAGGACGAACGGGGCGGCACGGACGAGGGCGCCCCCGGCGTCGTGTCCCGCGCCGTGGACGCCCTGTTGGGCGTGGCCCTCTAGCACGAGGTCATGAAGAAGGCGGTGCGCACCTCGCGCACCGCCTTCTCTCGCTTCTCGTGAGGATCACTCCTCGGCGGAGTCCTCGTCGTCGGCCTCCGGCCCGGACTCGGGCTCCGCCTCCGGCTTCGCGGGCCGCGTCGGCTTCGTACGGCCGCCCCCGGGGTTGTCGCGCAGATACGAGGCGCTGTCGCTGCCGTCCGCCGTGGCATGCCCGCCGGGCTGCGGGCCGCCACCGCCGTCCCGTCTGCGCAGATAGCGCTCGAACTCGCGGGCGATCGCCTCGCCCGACGCCTCCGGCAGCTCCGCGGTGTCGCGGGCCTCCTCCAGCGTCTGTACGTATTCGGCCACTTCGCTGTCCTCGGCGGCCAGTTGGTCCACACCGACCTGCCAGGCGCGCGCGTCCTCGGGCAGCTCGCCCAGCGGGATGCGTACGTCGATCAGGTCCTCCAGGCGGTTCAGCAGCGCCAGGGTGGCCTTCGGGTTGGGCGGCTGCGACACATAGTGCGGCACCGCCGCCCACAGCGACACGGCCGGTACGCCCGCGTGCGTGCACGCCTCCTGGAGGATGCCGACGATCCCGGTGGGACCCTCGTACTTCGTCTCCTCCAGGTCCATCCGCTGCGCCAGGTCCGAGTCGGACGTGGTCCCGCTGATCGGCACCGGACGGGTGTGCGGGGTGTCACCGAGCAGCGCGCCCAGGATCACCACCAGCTCTACGCCCAACTCGTGTGCGAATCCCAGCAGTTCGTTGCAGAACGAGCGCCAGCGCATCGACGGTTCGATACCCCGGACGAGGACGAGATCGCGCGGCTTCTCACCGCCGACCCGGACCACCGAGAGCCGGGTCGTGGGCCAGGTGATCTTCCGCACTCCGGCGTCCATCCACACCGTGGGCCGGTTCACCTGGAAGTCGTAGTAGTCCTCGGCGTCGAGGGCCGCGAACACCTCGCCCTTCCACTCCTTGTCCAGATGCGCGACCGCGGTGGAGGCGGCGTCGCCGGCGTCGTTCCAGCCCTCGAACGCGGCCACCATCACTGGGTCGATCAGCTCGGGAACCCCCTCCAGCTCGATCACCCAGCGCCTCCTTCCGGTTTGCCCTCGCGTACGCCCCAACCTTACGGCGTCCGACGGGGGCGCCCGCAGCCCCCTTGCACGGGGGAGTGAACCCATGCCTGCCCCGTCCGAGCCGGTCGAACACACAAGATCGCCACCTTGTGCGGGCTCAGGCCGGCCACTCACTCCTCCGATGGGTCGACCGGCAGCCCCGCTCGTTCACAGGGTCGAACGCAACCACTGCTCCACGCTCGCGATGTGCACCGTCGCCCACGACCGCGCCGCCTCCGCGTCCCGGTCGCGCAGCGCGCCCAGGATCGCCCGGTGCTCGTGCAGGGTCCGGCTGACCGCGTCCTCCTGGGTCAGACCGCGCCAGATCCGGGCCCGCGTGGTGGGCCCTGACAGACCGTCGAGAAGCGAACACAGCACGGAGTTGCCCGAACTCTGCACGATGCCCCGGTGGAACTCCAGGTCGCAGGCGACCAGTTCCTCCACCGAGGGGGCGCCCCCCAGTGCGTCCAACTGTGCGCCGAGCGCGTCCAGTTGCTGCTCGCTGATCCGCAGCGCCGCCATCGCCGTGGCCGAGGGCTCCAGAATCCGCCGTACGGCCAGGAACTCCAGCACGGTGTCGTCGCGGTGGAAGTCCACGACGAAACTCAGTGCCTCCAGCAGGAGTTGCGGATCGAGACTCGTGACGTACGTGCCGTCGCCCTGCCGGACGTCCAGGATGCGGATCAGTGACAGGGCCCGTACGGCCTCCCGCAGGGAGTTGCGGGACAGGCCGAGTTCGGCGGCGAGTTCGCTCTCCTTGGGCAGCCGGTCCCCCGGACGCAGCGCGCCGGAGACGATCATTCCCTTGATTTTCTCGATCGCCTCATCGGTGACTGCCATGGCCGGCCTCCTTGTTGCTCAGACATCCGATGTATCAGGCATATTATGGGGGTTCAGTGGGCTGAACGGGACCGGAAATGCACAGCTCAGGCAAGTGCGCGCCGAGATCAGTGGGTGCGGGACACGACGAAGGGGCGGCTCCCGATCGGGAACCGCCCCTGTCACGCCGTAGCGACTACTTCTTGTCGAGCAGGTCCTGGACCTTCGCGCGGATGTCGTCCGTGGCCAGGCCGCGGATCGTCAGGGTGGTGCGGCGGCGCAGGATGTCGTCCTGGGTCTCGGCCCACTCGTGGTCGCGGGCGTAGACGACCTGTGCCCAGATCTCGGGGGCGTCCGGGTGGACGCGCTGGCCGAGCTCGGGGTTCTCGTTGGCGAGGCGGGCGATGTCGAAGGCCAGGGAGCCGTAGTGCGTGGCCAGGTGCTTGGCGGTGTCGGCCGCCATGCGCGGGCCCGGCGCCGGGTTGTCGACCAGGAGACGGTGGGCGACCGCGCGCGGGTTGGCGACACCCGGCAGCGGCAGCTTCTTGGGCAGCGAGGAGATCGGCTCGAAGTCCTCGCCGAGCGGGCGGCCGGGCAGGGCCTCCAGCTTCTGCATGACCGTACGGCCGATGTGCCGGAAGGTGGTCCACTTGCCGCCCGCGACGGACAGCATGCCGCCCCTGCCCTCGGTCACCACCGTCTCGCGCTTGGCCTTCGCGGTGCTGCCGGGACCGCCCGGGAGCACGCGCAGACCGGCGAAGGAGTACGTGATCAGGTCACGGGAGAGCTGCTGGTCGCGGACCGAGAACGCGGCCTCGTCCAGGATCTGGGATATGTCCTGCTCGGTGACCGAGACGTCCGCCGGGTCGCCCTCGTACTCCTCGTCGGTCGTGCCGAGCAGCAGCATGTCCTCCCAGGGGAGGGCGAAGGTGATGCGGTACTTGTCGATGGGGGTCGCCAGGGCGGCCTTCCAGGGGGAGGTCCGCTTCAGGACCAGGTGCGCGCCCTTGGAGAGGCGGATGGAGGGGGCCGCGTTCGGGTCCTCCATCTTCCGCAGGTGGTCGACCCACGGGCCGGTCGCGTTGAGCACCAGCCGGGCGCCCACCCCGAACTCGTCGCCGGAGGTGGTGTCGCGCAGCTCCGCGCCGGTCACCCGGCCCTGGGTGAAGCGCAGGCCGGTTACCTGGGCGTGGTTGAGGACGACCGCGCCCGCCTCGACGGCCGCGCGGACCGTCATCAGCGCCATGCGGGCGTCGTTCATCTGGTCGTCGCCGTACACGGCCACGGCCTTGAGGTTCTGGGTGCGCAGCTCGGGCACGTCCTGCGCCGCCTTGGCGGGGGAGAGGAGGTGGCCGACGCCGTCGCCGAACGCGGAGAGCGCGGAGTAGGCGAAGACGCCCGCCCCGAGCTTCGCCGCGCCGTGCGGTCCGCCCTTGTACACGGGGAGGTAGAACGTGAGCGGGTTCGCCAGGTGGGGTGCCACCTGGCGGGAGACCGCACGCCGCTCGAAGTGGTTCTCCGCCACCAGCTTCACCGCGCCGGTCTGCAGATAGCGCAGACCGCCGTGGAGCAGCTTGGAGGAGGCGGAGGAGGTGGCGCCGGCGAAGTCGCCGGCGTCGACCAGGGCCACCCGCAGCCCGGACTGCGCGGCGTGCCAGGCGGTGGAGATGCCCAGGATGCCGCCGCCGATCACGAGAAGGTCGTACGTCGCCTTGGAGAGCTGCTCCCGGGTCTCGGCCCGGCTCGGGTTCGAGCCGGAGGCCGGGTGCGTACCGAGGGCAGGTACGGACTGCAGGGTGGACTGACTGGTCATGGTGGGGTTCTTACTCCTCGTCAGTTCTCGTCTTCGAGCCAGCCCATGGTCCGCTCCACGGCCTTGAGCCAGCTCTTGTACTCACGGTCGCGCTTCTCCGCGGCCATGTTGGGGGTCCACTCGGCGGCCCGGCGCCAGTTGGCGCGCAGGTCGTCGGTGCTGGTCCAGAAGCCGACGGCGAGGCCGGCGGCGTAGGCGGCACCGAGGCAGGTGGTCTCGGCGACCATCGGGCGCACCACGGGGGCGTCCACGAAGTCGGAGAGGGTCTGCATCAGCAGGTTGTTGGAGGTCATGCCGCCGTCGACCTTGAGCGCGGCCAGCTCGACACCGGAGTCCTTCGTCATGGCGTCCGTGATCTCACGGGTCTGCCAGGCGGTGGCCTCCAGGACGGCGCGCGCGAGGTGCGCCTTGGTGACGTACCGGGTCAGACCGGCGATCACACCGCGGGCGTCGGAGCGCCAGTACGGGGCGAACAGACCGGAGAAGGCCGGCACGAAGTAGGCGCCGCCGTTGTCCTCGACGGAGAGCGCGAGCGTCTCGATCTCGGCGGCGGTGGAGATCAGGCCCATCTGGTCGCGCATCCACTGCACCAGCGAACCGGTGACGGCGATGGAGCCTTCGAGGGCGTAGACCGGGGCCTCGTCGCCGATGCGGTAGCCGACGGTGGTCAGCAGTCCGGAGTACGAGTTGATGATCTTCTCGCCGGTGTTCATCAGCATGAAGGTGCCGGTGCCGTACGTCGACTTGGCCTCGCCCTCGGCGAAACAGGTCTGGCCGAACAGGGCCGCCTGCTGGTCGCCGAGCGCGGAGGCGACCGGGATGCCGCCGAGCAGGTCGCCGAGGCGCCCGCCGGTGACCTCGCCGTAGACCTCGGCGGAGGAGCGGATCTCCGGGAGCATGTTCAGCGGGACGCCGATCGACTCGGCGATCTTGTCGTCCCACTCCAGGGTGTGCAGGTTCATCAGCATGGTGCGGGAGGCGTTGGTGACGTCGGTGTAGTGCTTGCCGCCGTCGACACCGCCCGTCAGGTTCCAGATGACCCAGCTGTCCATGGTGCCGAAGAGGATGTCGCCCGCCTCGGCGCGCTCGCGCAGGCCCTCGACGTTGTCGAGCAGCCAGCGGGCCTTGGGGCCGGCGAAGTAGCTTGCGAGCGGCAGGCCGGTCTCGCGGCGGAAGCGGTCCTGGCCGACGTTGCGGCCCAGCTCCTTGCAGAGCGCGTCGGTGCGGGTGTCCTGCCAGACGATGGCGTTGTGGACGGGCTCACCGGTGTTCTTGTCCCACAGCAGCGTGGTCTCACGCTGGTTGGTGATGCCGATGGCCTTGATGTCGTCGCGGGTGATGCCGGCCTTCTCGATGGCGGAGGCGACGACCTCCTGGACGTTGGTCCAGATCTCGGTGGCGTTGTGCTCGACCCAGCCCGGCTTCGGGAAGATCTGCTCGTGCTCCTTCTGGTCGACGGAGACGATACGGCCGTCCCGGTCGAAGACGATGCAGCGGCTGGAGGTCGTGCCCTGGTCGATGGCGGCGATGAAGGGCCCGGCGGTGTGGGCGTCGGTCACTGTGTGCTCCTGAGGGGTTCCGTGGTCATGAGGACTGGTTCTACTGCTGCTTCAGTGCTCGGAGGGCCGGTTCTCATCCGGTTCTAAGCAAAGGCGACGTTGTAGAGGCCCGCAGCGATCGCGCCGCCGATCAGCGGACCGACCACCGGGATCCAGGCGTAGCTCCAGTCGGAGCCGCCCTTGTTGGGCAGGGGCAGGAGCGCGTGCACGATGCGGGGGCCCAGGTCACGGGCCGGGTTGATCGCGTAACCGGTCGGGCCGCCGAGCGACAGACCGATGGAGACGACCACGAACGCGGTGATCAGGGCGCCCAGGGTGCCCAGACCGTTGCCCTTGTCGTTCAGACCCTGCGTCAGGATGGCGAGGATCAGGACGACGGTGCCGATGATCTCCGTGGCCAGGTTCTGCACCACGTTGCGGACCTCGGGGCCGGTGGAGAAGATGCCCAGCACCGGGCCGGCACCCTTCTCCGTGGCCTCGACCGCCTTGTCCGCCGGCTCGCCGACGATCTCCTTGTCGGTGAGGTGCGCCTGGAACTGGCCGTAGTAGGCGACCCAGACCAGGGTCGCGCCGATCATGGCACCGAGGATCTGTCCGGCCCAGTAGATCGGGACGTTGTCCCAGCCGCCGTCCTTGATGGCGAGGGCGAGCGTCACGGCCGGGTTGAGGTGGGCGCCGGAGAGCGGTGCCGAGATGTACACAGCCGTCATGACGGCGAAACCCCACCCGAAGGCGATGGCGAGCCAGCCGGCGTTACGGGCCTTGGAGGCCTTCAGCGTGACGGCGGCGCAGACGCCACCGCCCAGCAGGATGAGAACGGCGGTACCTATGGTTTCGCCGATGAAGATGTCGGAGCTGGACACCCGCGACTCCTTTGTCCTTCGTCCAGGGAAGCCGAACCCCGGGTCCCGCCGGGGATTCGTGCGCCCTCGGGGGTGAGAGCGATGCCGGCCTTTGGCGTTGCCACACTCTAGCGCGTATTGCCGGTAGGTGTTCGACAATGCCGACCGATGGACGGGAGTCTTGCTCTGGGGTTACGGGCGCGTCAAGAGTGCTGTTATCGAAAACACGATCGTTATTGATTGCTGTGAGCTGTTGATCTTGCGGTCGATGCGCACGGCAGTCGGATGGACACCGTGTGTCGCGATGTGGCGTTCTGGCGATTTTGTCGCCTTGGGTACGACGAAGGCCGGAACGTCCCTCAGGACGTTCCGGCCTTTCACCTGTGAATCGGGCGGGGTCAGAACCGCCCGGCGCCGAGGTCCCGCGACACCGCGCGGGCGCAGTCCCGTACGGCGGCGATCAGTTCGGGCCGCACCTCGCCTTCGCGGCACACCCGCTCAACAGCGCCGGTGATGCCGACCGCGCCGACCGGCATGCGCCGTCGGTCATGGATGGGCGCGGCGATGGAGGCGACGCCCTCCCAGGTCTCCTCGACGTCGGCCGCGTACCCACGCGCGCGTGTGATGTCGAGGATGTGCTCGAAGTCCTGGAGCTCGAACACCGTGCGCTCGGTGAAGGCCTTGCGCTCGGCCTCGAGGACCTCGCTGTGCGCGACCGGGTCGTAGGCCGACAGCACCTTGCCCAGGGCCGTGGAGTGCAGCGGCTGCATGGCGCCGATCTCCAGGACCTGCCGGCTGTCGTCGGGCCGGAAGACGTGGTGCACGATCAGGACGCCCTGCAGGTGCAGGACGCCCAGGTGCACGCTCTCGCCGCTGGAGCGGGCCAGGTCGTCCGTCCACACCAGGGCGCGGGCCCGTAGTTCGTGCACGTCGAGATAGGTGGTGCCCAGGCGCAGCAGTTCGGCGCCCAGTTGATAGCGCCCGGAGGCCTCGTCCTGCTCGACGAAGCCCTCGTGCTGGAGGGTGCGCAGGATGCCGTGGGCCGTGCCCTTGGCGAGGTCGAGCGACGAGGCGATGTCCGAGAGGCCGAGCCGTCGCTCGCCGCCCGCGAGCAGGCGCAGCATCGCGGCCGCCCGTTCGAGCGACTGGATGTTCCGTGCCATCGCCGTACTGCCTCCGTCCCGTTCGACCGTCGACGCGCGACGTCGCTGCCGCCGTTCGGCAATGTCGAACACTACCGGTCCATGCCGACCTCCCGCTAATGATCGGTCAATACCGGTGTCGATATCTGTTACGTCACCCGTCGCGAGAACCTAGGTGTGGGTTGATCCGCCCGTCACCCCGGTCCGACCTCTGGACGTTCCGAGCATCCTCCCGCCCTCCCCGTTACCCTGGCGACGTGCACGCTCCCCGGGGAGTTCCGTGAGAGGTTCCCAGGGAAGCCGCAAAGCCGACAGCCGTCGCATTCCAGGGAGCCCCTTCATGGCCTCGTCGCCACTGACCCCTTCTGCCGACAGCCGGACCCGTGTGTCCGCGCTCCGAGAGGCGCTCGCCACCCGTGTGGTGGTCGCCGACGGAGCCATGGGCACCATGCTCCAGGCGCAGGACCCCACCCTCGACGACTTCCAGCAGCTCGAGGGCTGCAACGAGATCCTGAACATCACCCGCCCCGACATCGTGCGCTCCGTCCACGAGGAGTACTTCGGCGCGGGTGTCGACTGCGTCGAAACGAACACGTTCGGCGCCAACCACTCCGCGATGGCCGAGTACGACATCGCCGACCGCGTCTACGAACTCTCCGAGGCCGGTGCCCGCATCGCCCGCGAGACCGCCGACGAGGTCGGCGCCCGCGACGGCCGCCAGCGCTGGGTCCTCGGCTCCATCGGCCCCGGTACCAAGCTGCCCACCCTCGGCCACATCGGCTACGCCACCCTCCGCGACGGCTTCCAGGCGAACGCCGAGGGCCTCCTCGCCGGCGGGGCCGACGCCCTGATCGTGGAGACCACCCAGGACCTCCTCCAGACGAAGTCGTCGATCCTGGGCGCCCGCCGCGCCATGGAGGCGACCGGCGTCGACGTACCCCTCCTGGTCTCCATGGCCTTCGAGACCACCGGCACCATGCTGCTCGGCTCGGAGATCGGCGCCGCGCTCACCGCCCTTGAGCCCCTCGGCATCGACATGATCGGCCTGAACTGCTCCACCGGCCCGGCCGAGATGAGCGAGCACCTGCGCTATCTCGCCCGCCACTCCCGCACCCCGCTGCTGTGCATGCCGAACGCGGGCCTGCCCATCCTCACCAAGGACGGCGCCCACTTCCCGCTCGACCCCGAGGGCCTCGCGGACGCGCAGGAGCACTTCGTCCGCGACTACGGCCTGAACCTGGTCGGCGGCTGCTGCGGCACGACGCCCGAGCACCTGCGCCAGCTCGTCGAGCGGGTCCGCGAGGCGACCCCCACCGAGCGCCACCCCCAGCCCGAGCCGGGCGCCGCCTCGCTCTACCAGACGGTCCCGTTCCGCCAGGACACCGCCTACATGGCGATCGGCGAGCGCACCAACGCCAACGGTTCGAAGAAGTTCCGCGAGGCCATGCTGGAGGGCCGCTGGGACGACTGTGTGGAGATGGCCCGCGACCAGATCCGCGAGGGCGCCCACATGCTGGACCTCTGCGTGGACTACGTGGGCCGCGACGGCGTCGCCGACATGGAGGAACTGGCCGGCCGCTTCGCCACCGCCTCCACCCTGCCCATCGTGCTCGACTCCACCGAAGTCGCCGTGATCCGGGCCGGGTTGGAGAAGCTCGGCGGCCGCGCGGTCATCAACTCCGTCAACTACGAGGACGGCGACGGCCCCGACTCCCGCTTCGCGAAGGTCACCCGGCTCGCCCAGGAACACGGCGCCGCGCTCATCGCCCTGACCATCGACGAGGAGGGCCAGGCCCGCACCCCGGAGCACAAGGTCGCCATCGCCGAGCGGCTGATCGAGGACCTGACGACGAACTGGGGCATCCACGAGTCGGACATCCTCATCGACACCCTGACCTTCACCATCTGCACCGGCCAGGAGGAGTCCCGCGGCGACGGCCTCGCCACCATCGAGGCGATCCGCCGGCTCAAGAGCAGCCACCCCGACGTCCAGACCACCCTGGGCCTGTCCAACATCTCCTTCGGCCTGAACCCGGCCGCCCGCGTACTGCTCAACTCCGTCTTCCTCGACGAGTGCGTCAAGGCGGGCCTCGACTCGGCGATCGTGCACGCCTCGAAGATCCTCCCGATCGCCCGGTTCAGCGAGGAGGAGGTCACCACCGCCCTCGACCTCATCTACGACCGCCGCCGCGAGGGCTACGACCCGCTGCAGAAGCTGATGGCCCTCTTCGAGGGCGCCACCACCAAGTCCCGGACGGCGGGCCGCGCCGAGGAGTTGGCCGCCCTCCCACTGGACGAGCGGCTCAAGCGGCGGATCATCGACGGCGAGAAGAACGGCCTGGAGGCCGACCTCGCCGAGGCCCTGGAGACCCGCGCCGCCCTCGACATCGTCAACGAGACGCTCCTGGACGGCATGAAGGTCGTCGGCGAGCTGTTCGGCTCCGGCCAGATGCAGTTGCCGTTCGTGCTCCAGTCCGCCGAGGTCATGAAGACCGCGGTCGCCTATCTCGAACCGCACATGGAGAAGTCGGACGCCGAGGGCAAGGGCACCATCGTGCTCGCCACCGTGCGCGGCGACGTCCATGACATCGGCAAGAACCTCGTCGACATCATCCTGTCCAACAACGGCTACAACGTCGTCAACCTCGGCATCAAGCAGCCGGTCTCCGCGATCCTGGAAGCCGCCCAGGAGCACCGCGCCGACGTCATCGGCATGTCCGGCCTCCTGGTCAAGTCCACGGTGATCATGAAGGAGAACCTGGAGGAGCTGAACCAGCGCAAGCTGGCCGCCGACTACCCGGTCATCCTCGGCGGCGCCGCGCTCACGCGGGCATACGTCGAACAGGACCTGCACGAGATCTACGAGGGCGAAGTCCGCTACGCCCGCGACGCGTTCGAGGGACTGCGCCTGATGGACGCCCTCATCGGCGTCAAGCGCGGCGTGCCCGGCGCGAAGCTGCCCGAACTCAAGCAGCGCAGGGTGCGGGCGAGCGCCCCCGCCGAGGTCGAGGAGCGCCCGGAGGAGGGTCACGTCCGCTCCGACGTGGCGATCGACAACCCGGTCCCCACACCGCCGTTCAGCGGCACCCGGGTCATCAAGGGCATCCAGCTCAAGGAGTACGCGTCCTGGCTCGACGAGGGCGCCCTCTTCAAGGGCCAGTGGGGCCTCAAGCAGGCCCGCACCGGCGACGGTCCGACGTACGAGGAACTGGTCGAGACCGAGGGCCGGCCCCGGCTGCGCGGCCTGCTGGACAAGCTCCAGACGGACAACCTCCTTGAGGCGGCCGTCGTCTACGGCTACTTCCCCTGCGTGTCCAAGGACGACGACCTGATCGTCCTGGACGACGAGGGCAACGAGCGCACCCGCTTCACCTTCCCGCGCCAGCGTCGCGGCCGCCGCCTCTGCCTGGCCGACTTCTTCCGCCCCGAGGAGTCCGGCGAGACCGACGTCGTCGGCTTCCAGATCGTCACCGTCGGCAACCGCATCGGCGAGGAGACCGCGAAGCTCTTCGAGTCGAACTCCTACCGCGACTACCTGGAACTGCACGGCCTGTCCGTCCAGTTGGCCGAGGCACTCGCCGAGTACTGGCACGCGCGCGTGCGCAGCGAGTTGGGCTTCGCGGGGGAGGACCCCGCCGACGTCGAGGACATGTTCGCCCTCAAGTACCGGGGCGCCCGCTTCTCCCTCGGCTACGGCGCCTGCCCCGACCTGGAGGACCGCGCCAAGATCGCCGACCTGCTGGAGCCGGAGCGCATCGGCGTCCACCTGTCGGAGGAGTTCCAACTGCACCCGGAGCAGTCCACGGACGCGATCGTCATCCACCACCCGGAGGCGAAGTACTTCAACGCGCGCTGAACGACGGGCACAGCTGAACGGACGAGCACACTGATCGGATAAGTCGTACACTGGTCGGTCCACCGCAGGCCGGTCGCCTCTCTGTGAAAAAGAGGCGGCCGGCCTGATCGTCCCTCAAGGAGGTGCGCCAGGATGACCAGCACGGTCCCCGCGCTCGGAACCCGTACGGCCGAAGGCTCCGCACTCCAGGCCGTACTCCTCGACATGGACGGAACCCTGGTGGACACCGAGGGCTTCTGGTGGGACGTCGAGGTCGAGGTCTTCGCCGGCCTCGGACACCCCCTCGACGACTCCTGGCGCCATGTCGTGGTCGGCGGCCCCATGACCCGCAGTGCCGGCTTCCTGATCGAGGCCACCGGCGCCGACATCACCCTCGCCGAGCTGACCGTGCTGCTCAACGCGGGCTTCGAGGACCGCATCGGGCGGGCCCTGCCGCTGATGCCGGGAGCCGCCAGACTCCTGGCCGAGCTGTCGGAGTACGAGATCCCCACGGCCCTGGTCTCCGCCTCGCACCGGCGCATCATCGACCGCGTCCTGACCGCGCTCGGCCCCCAGCACTTCGCGCTGACGGTGGCCGGCGACGAGGTCGCGCGCACCAAGCCGTACCCCGACCCGTATCTGTTCGCCGCCGCCGGACTCGGCGTCGATCCGGCCCGCTGCGCGGTCGTCGAGGACACCGCGACCGGGGTCGCGGCGGCGGAGGCGGCGGGCTGTCTGGTGGTGGCCGTGCCGTCCGTGGCACCCATCGCCCCGGCCGCCCGGCGAACCGTCGTGACCTCACTGGAAGTCGTGGACCTGGCATTTCTTCGGGGCCTGATGCCGGCCCGATGAGGGACCGATGACGGAAATGCGACCAGGCGTTCACCGAGCGTGCAAAGTCCAATGGGATCCAATGGGATCCAAAGGGCGGGGAATTCGGTTCCGGTCGGCCGGTCGAATTCCGTTGCGCTCCAACTGAGTTGAAGCATGTGAGGTTCACCACGTGCCGGAGGGTCGACAACGTCGTCACCCTGTGCTGTTCACCCCTTTTCTGAGGCCGATCACGCACCCTTGTGTCCCGATTGGTGAAACCCTGCACTAATCCTTCCCTCGGTGGGTTTTCGGTCCGTCCGCACCCGGTTCCGCTGCGTGATGGGAACTCAACTACGGTGACTGCGGAACCCTGTGCAGGTGCGGACTAATCTCAACGCGAGAACATCGCCCTTACCCCCGTGATCGGCAACACCACCCCACGTATGCCGGCTACACGGACTTCGAACAGTTCTGGAGAAACGCCCGCATGAACCGCAAGACTTTGGTGCTGCCGGCCGTCGTCGGCCTGCTCGCGCCGGTGCTCGCCGCGTGTGGCAGCAGCGGCAGCGGCAGTTCCAGCGACAATGCGATAGTCGTCGGCACCACGGACCGGTTCGAGGCGACGAAGGACGCTCCGGCGCCGCTCGACCCCGCCTACGCCTACGACGTCGGCACCTGGAACATCCTGCGCCAGACCGTGCAGACCCTCATGATCCAGCCCAAGGGCGAGGGCAACCCGGTCCCCGAGGCAGCCGAGAAGTGCGGCTTCACCGACACCGGCAACGAGCGCTACGCCTGCACCCTGCGCGACGGTCTGAAGTTCGCCAACGGCGACAAGATCACCGCGGAAGACGTGAAGTACTCCATCGACCGCGCGATGCGCATCAAGGCCGACAGCGGTGTGTTCGCCCTGCTGTCCACCGTCGACACCGTCGAGACCCAGGGTGACAGCGAGGTCATCTTCCACCTCAAGACGGCCGACGCCACCTTCCCGTACAAGCTGTCCACCCCCGTCGCCGGCATCGTGAACCCGGACGACTACGAGAAGGACAAGCTGCGCGACGGCTTCG
Organism: Streptomyces sp. NPDC005492; assembly: GCF_040605995.1. NCBI lineage: Bacteria > Bacillati > Actinomycetota > Actinomycetes > Kitasatosporales > Streptomycetaceae > Streptomyces > Streptomyces sp. NPDC005492. Next base: position 180,001 of record NZ_JBEXDX010000012.1, on the reverse strand, counting down.
AGGTGGACGGCTCCGGCCCGTACACCCTCTCGGTCGACCAGAAGAACGACGCGATCACGACGGCCACCTTCACCAAGAACCCCAATTACAAGGGGACTCTGAAGGTGAACAACACCAAGGTCGAGATGCGCTCCTTCGCGGACGCCACCGCCATGGGCACCGCGCTCACCAAGGGCGACATCGACGTCATGACGCGCACCATGTCGCCGACGCAGATCCAGAAGCTCAGCGACGACACCGGCGGCGACGTCGACCTCGTCGAGATGCCCGGTCTCGAAATCCGCTACCTGGCCTTCAACACCGATGCGGCCACTGTCAGGACGAAGGCCGTGCGCGAGGCGATGGCCCAGGTCATCGACCGCGGCGAACTCGTCTCCAAGGTCTACGGCACCGAGGCCGATCCGCTCTACTCCCTGGTCCCGGCGACCATCACCGGTCACTCGAACTCGTTCTTCAACAAGTACGGCGACCCCAGTGTCACCAAGGCCAAGTCGCTGCTGTCCAAGGCGGACATCAGCACCCCGGTGAAGCTCACCCTGCACTACACGACCGACCACTACGGCCCGGCCACCAAGGACGAGTTCGAGCAGCTCCAGAAGCAGCTCAACGACAGCGGCCTGTTCGACGTCAGCATCAAGGGCACGCCCTGGTCGACGTTCCGTCAGGCCGAGCAGAAGGGCAAGTACGACGTCTACGGGATGGGCTGGTTCCCGGACTTCCCCGACGCCGACAACTACCTCGCCCCGTTCCTCGACAAGGACAACACCCTCGGCTCGCCGTACGCCAACTCCGAGATCATCAGCACGCTGATCCCCGAGTCCCGCCGAGAGGCCGACCGGCTCGCCGCGTCCAAGAGCCTCACGGCCATCCAGGACATCGTCGCCACCGACGTGCCGATGATCCCGCTCTGGCAGGGCAAGCAGTACGTCGCCGCCCGCGACGACATCACGGGCACCGCGTACGCGCTCAACTCCTCCTCGACCCTCCAGCTCTGGGAGCTGGGCCGAGGCGCGGGCAACTGACAGCCCCGAGTGCCCGGGGCCGTGGCGCCCCGGGACTTCTCAAGCACCGAAGACAAGGCACCACGCAGTGAACAAGCTCCACCAGTGGCCAGTCCTGCCGATCGTGGCGGGGCTGGCCTCCGGCCTGTTGACCGGATGCGGCTCCCAGACGGGCGGCTCCTCGGACACCGGCTCCTCCATCGTCATGGGAATGTCCGACGACGTCCTGGCCACCGACCCCGCCTCCGGCTACGACCCCGGCTCCTGGCTGCTGTTCGACAACGTCTTCCAGTCGCTGCTCAGCTTCCCCAAGGGCGGCACCGAACCACAGCCCGAGGTCGCCAAGGAGTGCTCCTTCACGGACTCCCGGGCCCAGGTCTACCGCTGCACCCTCAAGACCGGCCTGGAGTTCAGCAACGGCGATCCGCTCACCTCGAAGGACGTCAAGTTCTCCTTCGACCGCATGCTGAAGATCGACGACGCCGCCGGTCCCGCGATCATGTTCCCGATGCTCGACAAGGTCGAGACACCGGACGAGAAGACCGTCGTCTTCAGGCTCAACACCTCCGACGCCACCTTCCCGAGCAAGCTCGCCTCCGGCGCCGGCTCGATCGTCGACCACACCCAGTACGACGCGAACGGACTCCGCGAGGACGGCGAAGCGGTCGGCTCCGGCCCGTACAAGCTCGACTCCTACGGCGACGACGAGGCCGTGTTCTCCGTCAACGACCACTACAAGGGCACCGCCGAGGTGAAGAACTCCGGCGTCACCCTCAGGTTCTTCCACGGCGACCAGAGCGCCCTGAAGACGGCCCTCCTCGACAACAAGGTCGACATCGCCTACCGCGGCCTGACCGCCACCGACATCGCGGACATCGAGAACTCCGGCGACAGCGACGGCGTCGAGGTCGTCGAGGGCAGCAGCGCCGAGGTCCAGCACCTCGTCTTCAACATGGACGACCCCGTCGCGGGACAACTCGGCGTCCGCAAGGCGATCGCCCACCTCCTCGACCGCGACGCCCTCATCCGGGACGTCTACAAGGACACGGCGACCCCGCTCTACTCGATCATCCCGGCCGGCATCGCGGGCCACACCACGTCCTTCTTCGACACCTACGGCTCCCGCCCCTCCAAGGCCGAGGCACGGGCCGCGCTGGAGGCCGCCGGCATCACCGGCAAGGTGAAACTCACTCTCTGGTCCACCCCCTCCCGCTACGGCCCCGCCACCGACCGGGAGTTGAAGGCCATCGCCGAACAACTCGACGCCAGCGGCCTGTTCGACGCCGACGTGAAGTCCGTGGCCTACGACCAGTACGAGAAGGACATCGCCAAGGGCAAGTACGGCGTCTACGTGAAGGGCTGGGTGCCGGACTACCCCGACGCCGACAACTTCACCGCCCCGTTCTTCGGCAAGGGCAACGTCCTGAGCAACAACTACACGAACAACACGATCACCGACACGCTCATCCCCAGGACCGCCGCCCAGAGCGACCGCGGAGCCACCGACGCCGACTACGGCAAGCTCCAGGACATCGTCGCCGACCAACTGCCCGTCCTCCCGGTCTGGCAGGCCAAGCAGTACGCGGTCACCCGCGAGAACGTCTACGGCCTCGAATACTGCCTCGACGCCTCGACGGTGTTCCGCTTCTGGGAACTCAGCAAGGGCTGAATCCGCCCCGAACACACGGAGAGGGCGCCCCTGTCAGGAAGGGGCGCCCTCTCCGTGTGTACACCGGCCTCTACTGCGCGCCGGGACGCACCAGCCCGCTCTCGTACGCGTACACCGCGGCCTGCACCCGGTCCCGCAGACCCAGCTTGGTCAGCACATGCCCCACATGCGTCTTGACGGTGGTCTCGCTGACGAAGAGATCGGCGGCGATCTCGGCGTTCGACAACCCGCGCGCCACCAGTTTCAACACCTCGACCTCACGCTCGGTCAGCGTGTGCAGGGCATCCGGAACCGGCTCGTCACCGGACGGCAGATGACCCGCGTACTTGTCGAGCAGCCGCCGCGTGATGCTCGGCGCGAGCATGGCCTCGCCGGCGGCCACCACCCGGATCGCCTGCACCAACTCGTTCGCCGGCGCGTCCTTCAACAGAAAGCCGCTGGCCCCCGCCCGCAACGCCTCCACCACGTACTCGTCGAGGTCGAAGGTCGTCAGCACCAGCACCTTCGCCGGACCGTCCCGCCCGGGACCGGTGATCTGCCGGGTCGCCTCCACCCCGTCCATCCGCGGCATACGGATGTCCATCAGCACCACATCGGGCTGCAGAGCCCGCACCTGGTCAAGCGCCTGCAGCCCGTCACCGGCCTCACCGACGACCGCGAGATCCTGCTCGGCCTCCAGAATCATCCGGAACCCGGTGCGCAGCAGCGGCTGATCATCGACAAGTAGGACGCGGATGGCCACGTGAGTCTCCTTCGCTAGCCCGGCCCCATTCTGCCCTGCGCGAGCCGGGGCGACTCGACCGGCCTGAGGGGGTGGCCTGGGGGAGTCGGCGCCGAGTGGCTTTGCCCTTGGCTTCCGGTGGTACGCCGTCCATGGCTTGCGAGTGCGGAGAACCCCTCCGGGCCCAGCCGGGAATTCAGTCCCTCACCTGAGGCCCCCCGGCCGAAAGACCGTCCCTCACCCCTACAGGCAGCGGATAAGGCGGAGGAGTCCCCCCGAACTCCGGGCACACCGCCTGGTGATCGCACCAACCGCACAGCTTCGTCGGGCGTGGGCGCCACTCGCCCGTCTCGGTGGCCAGCCGGATAGCCTCCCACAGCGCCAGCAGCTTGCGCTCGACGCGCTCCAGGTCGGCGAGGTCGGGGTCGTACGTCAGCATGTCCCCGCTGCCGAGATACACCAACTGGAGCCGCCGCGGGACGACTTGCTTCAACCGCCAGACCACGAGCGCGTAGAACTTCATCTGGAACAGCGCACCCTCGGCGTACTCCGGCCGGGGCGCCTTGCCCGTCTTGTAGTCGACGATCCGCACATCGCCCGTCGGCGCCACATCGACCCGGTCGATGATCCCGCGCAGCTTCAGCCCCGAATCCAACTCGGCCTCGACGAACAACTCCCGCTCGGCCGGCTCCAGCCGCGTCGGATCCTCGAGGGAGAACCAGCGCTCGACCAACCGCTCCGCCTCCCCGAGCCAGCGCGCCAGCCGCTCGCCCTCGGGATCGTCGGCGAACAACTCCACGACCTCCGGCCGGGACTCCCGCAACCGGTCCCACTGCCCGGGGATCAGCGACTTCGCACGCGGCGCCGTACGCTCGGCCGCCGGCGCGTCGAAGAGCCGCTCAAGGACCGAGTGCACCAGAGTCCCCCGAGTCGCCGCCTCGCTCGGCTTCTCCGGCAGCCGGTCGATCACCCGGAACCGGTACAGCAACGGGCACTGCATGAAGTCACTGGCACGCGAGGGCGACAGCGACGCGGGCGCTATGGCGACACGCTCGACCACGCCCGCCGTCCCCGGCTCTACCGTCACTTCCGCGGTCGGTCCCGCCGCCGCGCCCTCGTCGCAGGACATCCCCGCGACGCCCTCGGTACTCGTCTCCATGCCCACAGACCTTACGGCCCGCCACTGACAGTGACCCGATCCCGGTCGACGCACCCGCGACAGCCGGGGAAACACGGGGGGTGCCGGGGCGGAACGCGTCGCGACCGCCGCATACCATCGACCCGAGACCCCTCCGCCCGGTCGGCGCGGAGGACGCTTCGAACGAGGGGACACCGTGGACGAGAGCGGCGGGAGCGGGCAGCCGCGGTCCGGCACCAACGAGCCGACCGAGCACACCACGGGTGCCACGACCCCGGCCGCCGGCCCCCGGACCTCCGCCGAGGGGACCGGGGAAGCGCACACGTCGTCGGGTGAACACGAAGGCGCGGACAAGTCGGCGGAAGAGCACGGGCCCACGAGCCCGTCATCCGCTCCCGCCGAGTCCACGGACGGCGAGCCGGACCCCGACAGCGGCCCCGCAGCACCTGACCACGCTGACATCCACGACCGAGCCCCCGACCGCCCCCACGCCCACAGCGAGGCTCACACCAGCGCCAACCCCGGCATCGCCAAGGGACGCCCCCCGCAGCGACCCAAGGAGCCCGGCGGTGGCCTGCTGATGGGGCGGCCCTTCGGGGTGCCCGTCTACGTGGCGCCCAGTTGGTTCCTCGTCGCCGCGCTCATCACCTGGGTGTTCGGCGGGCAGCTCGACCGCGTGCTGCCCGAACTCGGCGCCGCCCGCTACCTCGTGGCCCTCTTCTTCGCCGTCGCCTTCTACGGCTCGGTCCTGGTGCACGAACTCGCCCACACCGTCGCCGCCCTCCGCTTCAAACTCCCGGTCCGCCGCATCCAGTTGCAGTTCTTCGGCGGCGTCTCCGAGATCGAGAAGGAGGCCGAGACCCCGGGCCGGGAATTCGTGCTGGCCTTCGTCGGCCCGCTGCTCTCCCTGATCCTCTCGGGCATCTTTTACCTGGCCATGCTCCCCACCGAACCCGGCACCGTCCCCGGCGTCCTCCTGGCCGGCCTGATGGTCTCCAACCTCATCGTGGCCGCCTTCAACCTGCTGCCCGGCCTGCCCCTCGACGGCGGCCGTATGCTCCGCGCCGTCGTCTGGAAGATCACCGGCAGGCCCATGAGCGGCACCGTCGCCGCCGCCTGGGTCGGCCGCGCCCTCGCCGTCTCCGTCCTCATCGGCCTCCCGCTGCTCACCCAGACCGGCGCCCTCGGAACCAACACCGAGGACATCAACGGCATGGACACCGTCACGGACGCCCTGCTGGCCGCGATCCTCGCCGCGATCATCTGGACCGGCGCGGGCAACAGCCTCCGTATGGCCCGACTGCGCGAACACCTCCCCGAACTGCGCGCCCGCAACCTCACCCGCCGCGCGGTACCCGTCGAGACCGACACCCCGCTCTCCGAGGCCCTGCGCCGCGCCAACGCCGCCGGCGCCCGCGCCCTGGTCGTCGTCGACGCCGACGGCGAGCCCCTCTCGCTCGTCCGCGAGGCCGCCATCGTCGGAGTCCCCGAACACCGCCGCCCCTGGGTCACCGTCAGCGGCCTCGCCCAGGACCTCACCGACGGCATGCGCGTCTCCGCGGAACTCGCCGGGGAGGACCTCCTCGACGCCCTGCGCGCCACCCCCGCCACCGAATACCTCGTGGTCGAGGAGACCGGCGAGATCTACGGCGTCCTGTCCGCCGCCGACGTGGAGCGCGCCTTCGTGAAGGCCATGGCCCGCCCCAACTGAGGCACGCGCGCGTGGTCGGCGGCCCCCGCAAACGCCGGTAGGGTGTTCACATGTCCGAACCGACCGGTGCCGCCCGCAGGCGCGGGCCCTTCAAGGTCGGGGACCAGGTTCAGCTGACCGACCCCAAGGGCCGCCACTACACGTTCACGCTCGAAGCGGGGAAGAACTTCCACACCCACAAGGGTTCCTTCCCGCACGACGAGCTGATCGGCGCACCCGAGGGCAGCGTTGTCCGCACCACCGGAAACGTCGCTTATCTCGCGCTGCGCCCCCTGCTCCCCGACTACGTCCTGTCCATGCCCCGCGGCGCCGCCGTGGTCTACCCCAAGGACGCGGGGCAGATCCTGTCCTTCGCGGACATCTTCCCCGGCGCACGCGTCGTGGAAGCGGGCGTCGGCTCCGGCTCGCTCAGCAGCTTCCTGCTGCGCGCCATCGGCGACCACGGCATGCTGCACTCCTACGAGCGCCGCGAGGACTTCGCCGAGATCGCCCAGCAGAACGTGGAGCGCTACTTCGGCGGCCCGCACCCCGCCTGGCAGCTCACCGTCGGCGACCTCCAGGACAACCTCTCCGACACGGACGTCGACCGCGTCATCCTCGACATGCTCGCCCCCTGGGAGTGCCTGGAGGCCGTCTCCAAGGCGCTCGTGCCCGGCGGCATCCTCTGCTGCTACGTCGCGACCACCACCCAGCTCGCCCGGACCGTCGAGTCCATTCGCGAGATCGGCTCCTTCAACGAGCCGACGGCCTGGGAGACGATGCTCCGCAACTGGCACGTCGAGGGCCTGGCCGTCCGCCCCGACCACCGGATGATCGGCCACACCGGCTTCCTCCTCACCGCCCGCCGCCTCGCGGACGGCGTCGAGCCCCCCATGCGCCGCCGCCGCCCCGCCAAGGGCGCCTACGGCGACGACTACACCGGCCCCAACGCCGAAGGCGGCGCCGCCGGTCGCTGAGCCCGCTCCCTGGCGGCCCTGTGCCGCACTCAACGCACGAACGCCGTGGCCGAGTTCCCGGAAGTCTCCAGGAACTCGGCCACGGCGTCCTGCTTCTGACACATCACCACCGCGGGGACTCCCACCCGCCCGTGCGACCCCGCGAACGAACTGCCGACCCTGCCGTTCCCCCGCACCGTGCCGTGTGGCAGCATGCAGGCCACCCCACCGGCACAGCCCTCACGGGAGACACTCCTAGTGCAGCACTCCGCCGTCCCGGAACTGGAACTGGCACACACGAACACCCGGCCCATCCACTGGGTCGCCATCGCCACGGCGCTCGCCGGTGTCGTCGCGCTCTCCTCGGTCCTGCAGCCCGACTCCGCCCGCGCCGCCCAGGCCTCGGGCCCGCAGACGAAGTCCGCGCCCACCACCGCCTCCGCACCCGCGACCACGGGCGTCGACTTCCCCATCCAGTGCGGCCCCCTGAAGGCCATCGTGCAGAAGAAGGCCACCGGAGACCTCGACGGCGACGGCAGGCCCGAGACCGTCGCCGTGGTCCACTGCGACGCCGGCATGGGCACCCCGCCCGACGGCGTCTACGTCCTCACCCAGGCAGCCAACGCCCGCACACCGCGCGTGGTCGCCACCCTGGTCGCCCCGAAGGCCCGGGAGACCGTCACCGACTTCTCCGTACGCGACGGCGCGGTCCTCGCGACCCTCCTCGGCTACTCCACCGAAGACGTGCCCAGTTGCTGCCCCGACGTCAAGGAAACCGCCAAGTGGCAGTGGCAGAACGGCGCGTTCGTCCGCTCCACCCCCGGCAACTCCCAGAGCATCTGACGACCCGCTGATCCTCAGGCCGCGTCGGGCCCGTACACCTCGACCCGGTCCGCGACCCGGCGCACGTGAATGCAGTCACCGGGGCACTCCTTGGCGGAGTCCACGACATCGGCCAACAAGGGCAGCGGGACCGGCGTGGTGGCGCCCTTGTCCTGCAACAGCTCGTCGTCCGGGCTCTTCACATAGGCCAGACCGTCGATGTCCAGCTCGAAGACCTCGGGGGCGTACTGGGCGCAGATGCCGTCGCCGGTACAGAGGTCCTGATCGATCCAGACCTCCAGCGCCCCGCCGTCGGCCGCGGCCTCGTCCTGCACGTGATGTCTCCTGATTCCGCCGGGTGTTGAACACCATCGACCCTACCTCCGCCCGCCCGAGAGGCCTTTCTCCGCGATCTCGGGTTTCACGCCACGACATGACGGACACTGTCCGCATGGACACTCTCAGTCAGGAGCCCGTGGCGGGTTTCCGCCGGGCCCCGAACCCGCCGATACGGCAACTCACGTCCGCCGTGAAGGGATTCGGCCGACCCGGCCTCGGAACAGTCGGCTTCTGAATCGCGTTGAGTGGGTATCCACACGGCGTGAGGGAGAGCGCAGGGTGACCGACGACACACCTTGACAGTCTTTGTGATCTAGGGGTTTCAATCGACACCCACCCAGGTAGGGTCTGGAAGCGTCCAGCTCCCCTTGGAGGAGGTGAGGACCGTGGCAGCCCACGACGACGACATGAACCGCGGCATCCGCCCGGGACGAGGGTCCGACGACCCGTCCGGGCAGATTGCCTACCTTGAGCAGGAGATCGCCGTCCTGCGACGTAAGCTCGCCGACTCTCCGCGACACACGAGGATTCTCGAAGAGCGGATCGTCGAGCTGCAGACCAATCTGGCCGGAGTTTCCGCCCAGAACGAGCGACTCGCCAACACGCTCCGTGAGGCCCGCGACCAGATCGTGGCCCTCAAGGAAGAAGTCGACCGGCTCGCACAGCCACCGGCCGGCTTCGGAGTCTTCCTCGTGGCCAACGAGGACGGCACCGCGGACATCTTCACCGGCGGTCGCAAACTACGGGTGAACGTCAGCCCAAGCGTGGAACTCGAAGAGCTCCGCCGCGGCCAGGAAGTAATGCTCAACGAAGCGCTCAACGTGGTCGAGGCCATGGAGTACGAGAGCGTCGGCGACATCGTCACCCTCAAGGAGATCCTCGAGGACGGCGAACGCGCACTCGTGGTGGGGCACACCGACGAGGAGCGGGTGGTGCGGCTCGCCGAGCCCCTGCTGGACATCACCATCCGCCCCGGCGACGCCCTGCTGCTCGAACCCCGTTCCGGCTACGTCTACGAGATCGTCCCGAAGAGCGAGGTCGAGGAACTCGTCCTCGAAGAGGTCCCCGACATCGGCTACGAGCAGATCGGCGGTCTGGGCGGCCAGATCGAGATGATCCGCGACGCGGTCGAACTGCCGTACCTCTACCCCGACCTCTTCAAGGAGCACGAACTGCGGCCGCCCAAGGGCGTCCTGCTGTATGGGCCCCCTGGATGCGGAAAGACGCTCATCGCCAAGGCCGTCGCCAACTCGCTGGCCAAGAAGGTCGCCGAAGTCACCGGACAGGCCACCGGCAAGAGCTTCTTCCTCAACATCAAGGGCCCCGAGCTCCTCAACAAGTACGTCGGCGAGACCGAGCGGCAGATCCGCCTCGTCTTCCAGCGTGCTCGTGAGAAGGCCAGCGAGGGCACACCCGTCATCGTCTTCTTCGACGAGATGGAATCCCTCTTCCGCACCCGCGGATCCGGCGTCAGCTCGGACGTGGAGAACACCATCGTCCCCCAGCTCCTCGCCGAGATCGACGGTGTCGAAGGCCTGCAGAACGTGGTCGTCATCGGCGCCTCGAACCGCGAGGACATGATCGACCCCGCCATCCTGCGCCCCGGCCGCCTGGACGTGAAGATCAAGATCGAGCGTCCCGACGCCGAGGCCGCCAAGGACATCTTCGGCAAGTACCTCACCGAACGCCTCCCGCTCCACCCCGACGACGTCGGCGAGCACAGCGGCGACAAGACCACCACCGTCCAGAGCATGATCCAGACGGCAGTGGAACACATGTACACGGAATCCGAGGAGAACCGCTTCCTGGAGGTCACCTACGCCAACGGTGACAAGGAAGTCCTCTACTTCAAGGACTTCAACTCCGGCGCCATGATCGAGAACATCGTGGGCCGGGCCAAGAAGATGGCCATCAAGGACTTCCTCGACCACAAGCAGAAGGGCATCCGCGTCTCCCACCTCCTCCAGGCCTGCGTGGACGAGTTCAAGGAGAACGAGGACCTGCCCAACACCACCAACCCCGACGACTGGGCCCGGATCTCCGGAAAGAAGGGCGAACGGATCGTCTACATCCGTACGCTCATCACCGGAAAGCAGGGCGCCGACACCGGACGCTCCATCGACACGGTGGCGAACACCGGTCAGTACCTGTAAAAAACAGGGCGGCTGCGGGTGCCCACGGCGGGTACCCGCAGCCGACTGCTTTTCAGGCCATGACCGCGACAAGGGGCGCGCGAGGCAATGACGCAAATGATCTCCCCACCAGCGCAAAGCCGTTCTAGGCTCTTCGGTACCGCCGAGTCGCGCAGTGCGGGGACGGGCACCGCACACGCACCGGAGCGCCAGCGGTACTTGAGCGGCGCCCCCGACCGAGGGCGCCGCCGGGCAAGGAGGGCCGCATGACCGTACGGCGAGTAATGGGCATCGAGACGGAGTACGGGATCTCCGTCCCCGGCCACCCCAACGCCAATGCCATGCTCACCTCGTCCCAGATCGTCAACGCCTACGCGGCGGCGATGCACCGGGCCCGGCGGGCCCGCTGGGACTTCGAGGAGGAGAATCCGCTGCGGGACGCGCGAGGCTTCGACCTCGCCCGGGAGGCCGCCGACTCCAGCCAGCTCACCGACGAGGACATCGGCCTCGCCAATGTCATCCTCACCAACGGCGCACGGCTCTACGTCGACCACGCACACCCGGAGTACAGCTCCCCGGAAGTCACCAACCCCATGGACGCCGTTCTGTGGGACAAGGCCGGCGAGCGCATCATGGCCGAGGCCGCCGAGCGCGCCGCCCAACTCCCGGGCGCCCAGCCGATCCACCTCTACAAGAACAACACCGACAACAAGGGCGCCTCCTACGGCACGCACGAGAACTACCTGATGAAGCGGGAGACCCCCTTCTCGGACATCGTGCGCCACCTGACGCCCTTCTTCGTCTCCCGCCAGGTCGTCACCGGAGCCGGCCGCGTCGGCATCGGCCAGGACGGACACGAACACGGCTTCCAGCTCAGCCAGCGCGCCGACTACTTCGAGGTCGAGGTCGGCCTGGAGACCACGCTGAAGCGCCCGATCATCAACACCCGCGACGAACCCCACGCGGACGCCGAGAAGTACCGCCGCCTGCACGTGATCATCGGCGACGCGAACCTCTCCGAGATCTCGACCTACCTCAAGCTGGGCACCACCGCCCTGGTCCTCTCCATGATCGAGGACGGCTTCATCGCGGTCGACCTCGCGGTGGACCAACCGGTCCGGACCCTCCACCAGGTCTCCCACGACCCCACCCTCAAGCGCCTGGTCACCCTCCGCAGCGGCCGGACCCTCACCGCGGTCCAGCTGCAGATGGAGTACTTCGAGCTCTCCCGCAAATACGTCGAGGAGCGCTACGGCTCCGACGCCGACGACCAGACCAAGGACGTCCTGGCCCGCTGGGAGGACACGCTCAACCGCCTGGAGAACGACCCGATGAGCCTGGCCGGCGAGCTGGACTGGGTCGCCAAACGGGAACTCATGGAGGGCTACCGGCGCCGCGACAGCCTCGACTGGGACGCGGCCCGGCTCCACCTCGTCGACCTCCAGTACGCGGACGTACGGGCCGAGAAGGGCCTCTACAACCGTCTGGCGGCCCGCGGCCGCATCAAGCGCCTGCTGGACGAGGACACGGTCGAGCGGGCCCGTACGACCCCGCCGGAGGACACCCGCGCGTACTTCCGCGGCCGCTGCCTGGAGCAGTACGCCGACGACGTCGCCGCGGCCTCCTGGGACTCCGTGATCTTCGACCTCCCGGGCCGGGACTCGCTCCAGCGCGTCCCAACCCTGGAACCGCTTCGCGGAACGCGTAATCACGTCAAGGAGCTCCTTGACCGCTGTCGTACGGCGGAAGACCTGGTCAGGGTCCTGTCGGGCGGCTGAGTGGACCCTCGGGTCCGGGCCGCCCGGCAGGGTGGAACGTCCGGTGGCCGGGAATCATCGAGGTGGCCGCCGTACGTTGTAGGAACTGCGGGGCCGATGTCAGTCCCTGCAAGTAGGGTCTGATCAAGAACGTCGAACCGAGCGGGGTGAGGGTTATGGCGACCAAGGACACCGGCGGCGGACAGCAGAAGGCGACGCGCTCCACGGAGGAGGTCGAGCAGCAGGCGGAAGAAGCGCAGGCGACCGACGATCTCAAGGAGCGCCACGAGAAGCTGAGCGATGACGTGGACTCCGTCCTGGACGAGATCGATGACGTCCTGGAGGAGAACGCCGAGGACTTCGTGCGTTCCTTCGTTCAGAAGGGCGGCCAGTAGGCCGCTCTACCCTTCGATTCGAAGGTGAACGGGGTGGCGTGGTGGCGGGCGGGGCGAAGATGAAGTGCTGCGTGTGGTGCGGCGAGACCGAGCCGCACGCAGCTTTCGCATCCGGCACAGGAATCGCCCGCGATTCGGGAAGATCCGGCCGCCTTCGGAGCGGCATGGGAATGCCTCCACCGTTCATGTGGATCACTGCCATGAGACGGGTAGGGTCCGAGGCGTACTGTGCTTCAACTGCAATTCGGCCATCGGCAAGTTGGGAGACGATCCCGACGCTGTCCGTCGGGCTGCCGCTTACTTGGAGGGAACGTCGTGGAAGCCAACACTCGTAGCACCGGGCGTCTACCGGCTGCCTTCCTGACGCCTGGGTCGTCGTCCTTCATGGATTTTCTCTCCGACCATCAGCCGGAGATGCTCCCGGGCAACCGGCAACTGCCGCCCACCCAGGGCGTCATCGAGGCCCCGCACGGCACGACCATCGTCGCCGTCACGTTCCCCGGCGGCGTGGTGCTCGCCGGTGACCGGCGGGCCACCATGGGCAATGTCATCGCGCAGCGGGACATCGAGAAGGTGTTCCCGGCGGACGAGTACTCGGCCGTCGGTATCGCCGGCACCGCGGGCCTCGCCGTCGAGATGGTCAAGCTCTTCCAGTTGGAGCTGGAGCACTTCGAGAAGGTCGAAGGCGCCCAGCTTTCCCTGGAGGGCAAGGCGAACCGGCTGTCCACGATGATCCGTTCCAACCTCGGCATGGCCATGCAGGGCCTGGCCGTGGTCCCGCTCTTCGCCGGGTTCGACGTGGACCGCGGCGTCGGTCGCATCTTCTCGTACGACGTGACGGGCGGCCGTTCCCAGGAGCTCGGTTACGCGGCCACCGGCTCCGGTTCGGTCTTCGCGCGCGGTGCGATGAAGAAGCTCTTCCACGACCAGTTGACCGAGGACGAGGCCACGACCCTGGTGGTCCAGGCCCTCTACGACGCGGCCGACGACGACTCGGCGACCGGTGGTCCCGATGTCGCCCGCCGGATCTACCCGATCGTCACCGTGATCACCGAGGACGGTTTCCGCCGGCTCACCGACGAGGAGTCCTCCGAGATCGCCCGCTCGATCCTGGAGCGGCGACTGCAGCAGCCCGACGGCCCGCGCGCCGCGCTGCTCTGATCGAGGGCCCGTTCTCATCAAGGTGATCCAGTGACTTCGACGGAACTTTAAAGAGAGGGACGGATACCGGTGTCGACGCCGTTCTATGTCTCACCCCAGCAGGCGATGGCCGACCGGGCGGAGTACGCCCGCAAGGGCATCGCCCGTGGCCGCAGCCTGGTCGTGCTGCAGTTCGCCGACGGCATTGTCTTCGTCGGCGAGAACCCGTCCCGTGCGCTGCACAAGTTCAGCGAGATCTATGACCGGATCGGGTTCGCGGCAGCCGGAAAGTACAACGAGTACGAGAACCTGCGGATCGGCGGTGTGAGGTACGCCGACATGCGCGGTTACACCTACGACCGCGCGGATGTGACCGCTCGTGGTCTCGCCAACGTCTATGCCCAGACGCTCGGCACGATCTTCTCCAGTGCGGCCGAGAAGCCGTACGAGGTGGAGTTGGTTGTCGCGGAGGTCGGGGACACGCCGGACGGTGACCAGATCTACCGGCTGCCGCACGACGGTTCGATCGTGGACGAGCACGGCTCGGTCGCGGTGGGCGGCAACGCGGAGACGATCAGCAGCTATCTGGACCAGCGTCACCGTGACGGTATGACCCTCGCGGAGGCGCTCAAGCTGGCCGTGCAGTCCCTGTCGCGCGATACGAACGGCAGCGAGCGGGAGATCCCCGCCGAGCGCCTGGAGGTCGCGGTCCTGGACCGTACGCGTCCGCAGGCCCGTAAGTTCAAGCGGATCGTCGGCCGTCAGCTCGCCCGCCTGCTGGAGGGCGAGAGCACGGACACCTCGTCGGACGGTGACGAGGCCGACGACGACGAGAAGTGAGTCGGCCTGGATCAGGTCTCTCGTGTGCCCCGGCCGGGTATCGGCCGGGGCACACGGCGTAGCGGACGCTTCAGGAGGCGCTCGGCGGCGCTGTGGACCCTCGTACGACCAGTTCCACCGGGATGTCGCCCTCGTGCGGTGTGCGGCCGTCCAGGACGGCCAGGAGGGCTCGCATGCCGTGTTCTCCGAAGAGTTCGGCGTCGAGGCGGACGGTGGTGAGCTCCGGGTCGATGGCGGTGGCCAGGGCGAGGTCGTCGAGGCCGGTGATGGAGATGTCCTCGGGGATGCGCAGACCGAGGCGGCGGGCAGCCTTGTAGGCGCCGGCGGCGAGTTTGTCGTCGTCGCAGACGAGGGCGGTGGGGCGGGGGCCGGGGGCCGCCAGGGCGGTCTCGGCGGCGGCCAGGGCGCCTTCGATGGAGATGGGGGCGCGGGTCGTACGGACCGTGGTGTTCTCGAACTTGCCCACCCGTACGGCCAGTTCGCGTGCGCGCACCTCGAAGGTCCAGGACGGGATGTCCGCGGCGAGGTGGAGGAAGCGACGGTGGCCCAGGGCCAGCAGGTGGTCGGCGACCTGGCGGACGCCGTCGGCGATGTCCAGGTTGACGGTGGCGGCGCCGAGGCTGCCCTCGGGGTCGCTGTCGAGCATCACGAGGGGGAGTTGGTCGCCGCGGATCGCGGTGAGGGCGTCGGCGGCCATGGAGGAGGCGATCACGCCGTCCAGGGCGGCCTGGGCCGAGGCGAAGGGGTCGCGGGCGGGGCCGATGCCCTCGGGCGAGGGGTAGAGGACCAGGCCGAAGCCGTGTTCGGCGGCGACGCGGGCGGCGCCGGTGTAGACGCCGGCGAAGAACTCCGTGGTCAGCGCGGGGACGACCAGGAGGACGGTACGGGTGCGTCCCAGCCTGAGATTGCGGGCCGCGAGGTTGGGTCGGTATCCCAGGTCACGTGCTGCTTCCCGGACGCGTTCTGCGGTGGTCTCCGAGACGCGGCCCCGCCACTTGTCGCCGAGTACCAGGGAGACGGCGGCCTGTGACACCCCTGCGGCCTGGGCGACGTCGCGGCTGGTGGGGCGGGTGCTGCCTCGTACCACCGTGGGGCTGCTCCTTCGGCCGGGCTCCGTCTGGACTCGTGACAGGGCACATGGTACGTATGACGGTGGAAGTTATACGTAAAACGTAAGGGTGGGGCATGGCCGTGGGATATCTGGAGATCCTCAGGGCGAGGCACGCCACGCGCCTGCTGGTGGGCACCCTGGTCGGCCGGCTGCCGAACGCGACCGCCGCCATCGCGATCGTGCTGTTCATCCGCGCGGAGGGCGGCACCTACAGCCTCGCGGGCGCGCTGGCGGCCGTGTACGGGATCGCCAACGCGGTCGGGCAGCCTCTCCTGGGGCGGCTGGTGGACGTCCACGGACAGCCGCGTGTGCAGTTGCCGGCGGCGGTCCTCTCGGCGCTCGCGATGGCCGTCTTCGCCTTCTGCGGCACCGATCCGCTGCCCCTCGCCTACGTCGCCATAGCCGCCGCGGGCCTGTTCGCGCCGCCCCTGGAGGGCGGTCTGCGGGCGCTGTGGCCGACCGTGCTGCGCCGGGAGGAACAGGTGCACACGGCGTACGCCATGGACGCGGTGGCGCAGGAGGTCATGTTCACCGTAGGGCCGTTGCTGGTGACGGTGTTCGTGTCGCTGTGGTCGGCCCCGGTGGCGCTGCTGGTGCTGAACCTCATCGGGGTGCTCGGCGCGCTCTCCGTGGTCGTGTCGCCGCCCTCGCGCGCGTGGCGGTCGGCTCCGCGTGCGGCGCACTGGCTGGGCGCCCTGCGCTCGCCCGGGCTGCTGGCGCTGCTGGGCGCCTTCCTGTTCGTCGGGATGGCGCTCGGGTCCATCACGGTCGCGTCCGTGTCGTACGCGGACGGGCACGGCGGTGACGTGGTGTACGGCTGGCTGATGGCCGCGATCGGCCTGGGCGCGCTGGTGGGCGGCACGGTCTACGGGGCGCGGCAGTGGAGCGGGGTGCCGGAGCGGCGACTGCGGGTCCTGGTGGGGCTGCTGGCGGTGTGTTACCTGCCGTTGATGCTCATGCCGGGGTCGGTCGCCATGGTGCTGCTGACCGTGCTCGCCGGGGTGTTCCTCGCGCCCGCGCTCGCCTGTGCCTTCATCATGGTCGACCGGCATGCGCCGAAGGGCACGGTCACCGAGGCTTTCTCGTGGCTTGTGACGACGTTCACGGTGGGGGCGTCGGTCGGAACGGGCGTGGCGGGGCCGGTCGTAGAGGCCGGTGGGGCCCTGTGGGGGTTCGCCGTGCCGGGGGTCGCGGGGGCCGTGTCGCTGCTGGTCCTCGTGGCGACCGGGAGGGTCCTCGCAGCTCCCGCCGGGGGTGCGGTGGTTGCGGCTTCATCGGAAAATGATCCAAACCGAGCTGTCGAACCCCGTTTCAGCACAGGGGATCGGGCGTAATGTTCACTCATGGACCGCCGCATTTTCGGGCTGGAGAACGAGTACGGCGTCACGTGTACGTTCAGGGGACAGCGCCGGCTGTCTCCCGACGAAGTGGCTCGGTACCTCTTCCGCCGTGTCGTGTCATGGGGCCGCAGCAGCAATGTCTTTCTGCGAAACGGCGCCCGGCTCTATCTCGACGTGGGCTCACATCCGGAATACGCGACCCCCGAATGTGACAACGTGACCGAACTGGTCACCCACGACAAAGCCGGCGAGCGCATTCTCGAAGGACTCCTGGTGGACGCCGAACGACGCCTGCACGAGGAGGGAATCGCGGGCGACGTCTACCTCTTCAAGAACAACACCGACTCGGCGGGCAACTCGTACGGCTGCCACGAGAACTACCTGGTGGCACGGCACGGCGAGTTCTCCCGGCTCGCGGACATCCTCATCCCGTTCCTGGTCACGCGTCAGTTGCTGTGCGGCGCGGGCAAGGTGCTGCAGACTCCGCGCGGCGCCGTGTACTGCGTCAGCCAGCGCGCCGAACACATCTGGGAGGGCGTCTCCTCGGCGACGACGCGTTCCCGGCCCATCATCAACACCCGGGACGAACCGCACGCGGACGCCGAGCGCTACCGCCGTCTCCACGTCATCGTGGGCGACTCGAACATGTCCGAGACGACCATGCTGCTCAAGGTCGGCGCCACCGACCTGGTGCTGCGCATGATCGAGGCGGGCACGGTGATGCGTGACCTGACCCTGGAGAACCCGATCCGGGCGATCCGTGAGGTGAGCCACGACATCACGGGCCGGCGCAAGGTGCGTCTGGCCAGCGGCCGTGAGGCCTCCGCGCTGGAGGTGCAGCGCGAGTACTACGAGAAGGCCGTGGACTTCGTCGAGCGCCGCGGCATCCGCACCGGCACCGTCGAGCAGGTCCTGGAACTCTGGGGCCGGGTGCTGGACTCGATCGAGGCCGAGGACCTCGACCGGATCGGCACCGAGATCGACTGGGTCATGAAGTACCAGTTGATCGAGCGGTACCGGGCCAAGCACAACATGACCATGTCCCACCCGCGGGTCGCCCAGATAGACCTCGCCTACCACGACATCCACCGTCGCCGAGGGCTCTACTACCTCCTGGAGAGGAAGGGCCAAGCCGCCCGAATCTGCAACGACTTGAAGATCTTCGAGGGCAAGTCCGTTCCGCCGCAGACCACTCGGGCCAGGCTCCGCGGCGACTTCATCCGCAGGGCTCAGGAACAGCGGCGGGACTTCACCGTCGACTGGGTCCATCTCAAGCTCAACGACCAGGCCCAGCGCACGGTGTTGTGCAAGGACCCGTTCCGTTCCGTGGACGACCGGGTGGAGAAACTGATCGCCGGAATGTAGGCGAAAGCATCCGGATACCGACGTCCGGATACATATTCGGTACGCCACACGGGCCCCGTACGTTTCACGTACGGGGCCCGCCTCACGCCGTAGAGTTGCGCGCACGCCATCAACAAGATCGACCGATTACGAGGCCTTCACCGTGCGCCGACGCTCCCTTCTCATCGCTGTTCCCGCAGGACTCGTGACGGTCGCGGGGTGCGGTGACAGCGATTCCTCCTCAAGCAAGGCCAGTGCGTCGCCGTCGCCGTCCGCCTCGGCCTCGTCGGTGCCGCCGCCGAAGCTGGTGGACGGGCCGGTTCCGGCGATCACGGCGGGCACGAAGTTCGACGAGAAGCCGACCGTCGCGAAGGGCACCGGCGACCCGTCGAAGAACCTCGCGGTCAAGACGGTCATCGCGGGCGGCGGCAAGGCCGTCGCCGAGGGCGACTTCGTCCAGGTCAACTACCTCGGCCAGATCTGGTCGACGGCGAAGGTCTTCGACAACTCCTACGACCGCAAGACCCCGTTGGTCATCCAGCTCGCCCAGGGCAGCATCATCGACGGCTGGCGCTACGGCCTCGCGGGCAAGAAGGTCGGCAGCCGCGTCGAGATGGCCATCCCGCCGACCTGGGGCTACGGCACGTCGGGCAACAGCCAGGCGGGCATCAAGGGCACCGACACGCTGGTCTTCGTGATCGATGTGCAGGACGCCTTCAACGTCAGCAGCTCCGCCAAGGGCACGGCCGTCGCGCAGTCCGACGCCGCGCTGCCCAAGGTCGGCACGAACACCGACGGCAAGGCCCCCTCGGTCACCGTCCCCAAGGCGGACCCGCCGAAGAAGCTGGTGTCGAACTACGTCCTGGAGGGCGACGGAGCCGTCGTCAAGGCCTCGCAGACGATCCTGTGCCAGTTCAAGGGCGTGGTCTGGAACACCGGCAAGGAGTTCGAATCCACGTACTCGCAGAAGCGGTTGAGCCAGTTCGCGATCTCTCAGATGGAGTCGATCGTCAAGGGACTGGCCCAGGGCGTCACCGGCAAGAAGGTCGGCAGCCGCGTCCTGATCGTCGCGCCGCCGGCCCTGGCCTACGGCAACACCCCGCCGAGCGGCGGTGCCATCAAGAAGGGCGACACGCTGGTCTTCACGGTCGACATCCTGGCGGCGATGTAGCCCCGCGGGTGAAGGCGTCCCGGCGCGCTACGCCTGCCGGGATGCGAGACTGTCCGAGTTGTCTTGTCGTACACAAGCAGGAGCTAGACGTGAGCATCGAGAAGCCCGAGATCGACTTCCCGGGCGGCGAGCCCCCGGCCGACCTGGAGATCAAGGACCTGTGGGAGGGTGACGGCGCCGTCGCGGAGGCGGGCCAGAACGTCACCGTCCACTACGTGGGCGTGGCCTTCAGCACCGGCGAGGAGTTCGACGCGAGCTGGAACCGCGGCACCCCGTTCAAGTTCCCGCTCGGTGGCGGCCGCGTCATCAAGGGCTGGGACCAGGGCGTGCAGGGCATGAAGGTCGGCGGCCGCCGCCAGTTGACCATCCCGGCGCACCTCGCCTACGGCAACCAGAGCCCGACTCCGGCGATCAAGCCGGGCGAGACCCTGATTTTCGTGGTCGACCTCGTCGCCGTCTGATCACCGGATCCGACCGGACCCGATCACCTGGGGCCCATGCCTGTTCGGGCATGGGCCCTCGGCTTTTGCCAGGCCGTCGTGGGGCGGTACGGTCATCGTTCGTAAGCACATAGGGAGGCGAAGGGCGTCGATGGCCATTGCCAAGGCCGAGCGGCTGATGAACCTCGCGCTGTGTCTGCTCGGGACGCGGCGGCCGCTCAGCAAGCGTGAGCTGCGTGAATCCATCGAGGCCTATCTCGAAGCGGGCAGCGACGACTCCTTCAACCGGATGTTCGAGCGCGACAAGGACGATCTGCGCGAACTCGGGCTCGTCATCGAGACGGTGGAGAACCTGGACGGCGAGGTCGGCTATCTCGCCCGCCGCGACAGCAACCGTCTGCCGCCCATCACCCTCGACGCCGAGGAGGCCGCCGCGCTCGGTCTCGCCGCCAAGGTGTGGCAGCAGGCCCGGCTCGCCGGCGCCGCCAGCGGAGCCCTGCAGAAGCTGCGCGCGGCCGGGATGCCCGAGGACCTCGACCCGTACGAACCGCACGGCGCCCTGGAGCCGCGCATTCCGGTGCACGAGGCGTCCTTCGAGCCGCTGATGCTGGCCTGCCGCGACCGCAGGCCCGTCGTGTTCGAGTACCGCAAGGCCACCGCCGCCCGCCCCGAGACCCGCAGCGTCGAACCCTGGGCCCTGGAGTGCTGGCGCGGCCACTGGTACCTGGCCGGCTGGGACCGGGACCGGGGTGCCGAGCGGGTCTTCCGGCTCTCCCGGATCACCGGCAGGGTGCGCTCCCGCAACGGGCGGTTCACCGCCGACGTACCCGACGTCGTGACCGTGCGCGAGACCGTCGCGAGCTGGGCGGGAGAGACCGCCGACCGCTCCGCGCTGATCCGGCTGCGCGCCGGCTCCGGGTACCCCTTGCGGGCGAAGGCCACGGCGGTTCGGGAACTCGGGGACGGCTGGGACGAGTTGGAGATTCCGTACGGCCACGGGCTGGACGCCTGGCTGGTGGAGTTCGGGCCCGACGTCGTCGTGCTGGAGCCGGCCGAGTTGCGGGCCGACGTGGTGGACCGGCTGCGTGCCGTGGCCAAGGGCTGAGGGGGAGCGGAAGAGAACTGTGGCAGGCAAACCGGTCAGGCCCGTCAACGCCATCGACCAGACCCGGCGGATGCTCTCCCTGGTGACCTATCTGAAGGAGCGCCCCGGAGCCCGCGTCGAGGACGTGGCCCGGGCCTTCGGGATCACGGAGGACGAGCTGGTGTCCGACCTCGACGTGCTGCCCATGTGCGGGACCAGCTTCCGGGGCGGTGACCTGCTCGACATCGACACCGACGGCGAGCGCATCTGGTGGCACAACCCGGACGATGTCGCCGAGCCGCTGCGGCTGGCCGCCGACGAGGCGACCGCGCTGCTGGTGGCCGCCCGCGCGGTGTCCACGCTGCCGGGCCTGCGCGAGAGCGACCGGCTGGCACTGCTGCGGGCCAACGCCAAGCTGGAGGCGGCGGCCGGCGAGGCAGCCGGTGCCAGCGCCCGGCTTTCGGTGACCTTCGAGTCCGAGGGCGGTGTCTTCGCGGACGTCGACCGGGCGATCTCGGAGCGCCGCCGCCTGTGGATCCGCTACTACTCACCCGCTCGGGACGAGTTGAGCGAGCGCGAGATCGACCCCATCCGCCTGGTCAGCGTCGGACACACGTATGTCGAGGCCTGGTGCCGGCGCTCCGAGGCGCGCCGCACCTTCCGGCTCGACCGGGTCGCCGAGATCAAGATCCTCGACGAGCCGTCCGCCCCGCCCGAGATCGAACTGCGGGACCTGTCCGAGGCGCTGGTGCAGCCCGCCGCCGAGGACCCGGAGGTCGTGGTGGAGGTCGGTCCTGGCGGGCGCTGGGTCGCCGAGTACTACCCGCACGACAGTGCCGATGAGCTTCCCGACGGCGGGTTGCGTATTACTCTGCGCACCCCCGACCCGGCGTCCCTGCGACGCCTGGCCCTGCGGCTCGGGCGTGACGGCCGGATCGTCTCGCCGAGCGACCTCGCCGACAGCGCCCGCCGGGCCGCGCGCGAGGCGTTGGCGGCGTACGACGGACCGCAGAGCGTGGTTGACGGTGTGCACGGTGTTGGCGACAGGCAGGAGCAAGAGCTGTGAGTGAGTCGACGGTGTCGGGTGTTCAGTCGGGTGTCCAGGGGATGACGGTGGCCGCCGCGTTCGCCGGGATGAAGAGCGTGGTGCCCGTGCTGTTCAGAGCGGGCTGCCCGGACTGCCGGGGCAACTTCGAACTGGCGGCGAGCGCCCTGCGCCTCGCCATCGGCGCCACCAGCCGCACCACCTTCTACTCCTTCACCTGCCCCGACTGCGGCGCCGCGGTCCGCAAGCCCGCGGGCGAGCGGATCGTCGAACTGCTCACCGGCGGCGGGGTCCGGACCCTGCGGCTGACCTCCGTCGGCTAGCAGGGTCTAGGCTCGCCCCCATGTTCTGGGCGATGGTCGCGGTAGCTGTTGGTTTTCTGGGTCTCGCCGTGCTGGGCGTGCTCGCTGTCCGGGTCTTCCTGGAGGCCCGGCGGCTCGGACTCCAGGTCACGGACTCGGCGCGGCGCATCAGCAGGGCGGCCGAGGACCTGGAGCGGGCGGCCGTCGCGACGGCCCGCTCCGTGGACGCACTGTGAGTCACATATGGGCGGGGTGTGAGTTCCGCGCCTGATGCGCTTCGCGTCACTTTGCCCTGTCACGTTGTCGGTGGGGACAGGTACGCTGCTGGTCGCGATCCGGATAACGAGGCCCGGAGCGCGGACCGGGAGTACGCACGGGGATTGCCTCACGTTTACCCCTGAGCGTTACGATCGCTGTCAGCACGATGGATCGGACAGATGTCCGACCGATCGGACAGCACCCACACCCCAGCCGCCTCGGTGAGAAGGTAAAGACTTATGTTCGGAAGGCTCGGAGCTCCCGAGATCATTCTCATCCTCGTCGTCATCGTGCTTCTGTTCGGCGCGAAGAAGCTTCCGGACATGGCCCGCTCCCTCGGCAAGTCCGCTCGCATCCTCAAGAGCGAAGCCAAGGCGATGAAGGAAGAGGGCAACAGCACCTCCGCCCCCGCAGGCCCGCCGAACACCGACGAGTCCGTGCAGCGCACCATCCAGGCCGCCCCCGGCGACGTGACCAGCTCGCGCCCCGTCACCGAGCCGTCGGACACGACCAAGCGCTGACGCAGGGCCGGGACGCCCCCGGCCTGCCGCACGAGATGAGGACGTGGGTTGCCTAAGCCCGCCCGCAAGAAGGAGAAGGACCCCGAGGGGCGGATGCCCCTCGCGGACCATCTGCGTGAGCTGCGCAACCGGCTCGCGAAGGCGATGCTCGCCATCATCGTGGTGACCTGCGTGGCCGCCTTCTACTACAACGACATCGTCAACGTCATCACCAAGCCGATCCTGCACTCGGTCGGTTGCACCCAGAACTTCGAGCAGTTGTCGAAGTCGACGGACAAGACCCAGTGCGCGCAGATCACGATCAACGGTCTGCTGACGCCGTTCACCCTGGCGTTGAAGGTGTCCCTGATGGCCGGCGTCGTCCTGGCCTCCCCGGTCTGGCTGTACCAGCTCTGGGGCTTCGTCGCTCCCGGTCTGCACAAGAACGAGAAGAAGTACGCGCTCTCCTTCGTCGGCACCGGCGTCCCCCTGTTCCTCGGCGGCGCCTACTTCGCCTACCGGGTGCTGCCCACCACGGCGAAGGTCCTGATCGGCTTCACGCCGAAGGACGTCAACAACCTGCTGCCGTTGGACGACCTGCTCGACCTGGTCACGCGCATGGTGCTCGTCTTCGGGCTCTCCTTCGAGCTGCCGCTGCTGCTGATCATGCTCAACCTCACGGGTGCGCTGACCGGCAAGCGGATGCTCGGCTGGTGGCGCGCCATGATCCTCGGCATCACGGTCTTCGCGGCCGTCGCCACCCCCAGCACCGACCCGCTGACCATGCTGGCTCTGGCCGGCCCGATCTGGGTGCTGTACTTCGGCGCGGTCGTCTTCTCCCTGCTGAACGACCGCCGCAAGCGCCGTCGCGAGGCGGAGGGACCGGACGACGACGAGGCCTCCGACCTGGACCTCACCCCCGAGGACATCGGCGATGTCGAAGCCGTCTCGGCCGGCCGGGCAGCCCTCCCCGAGCAGGCGGGCGGCACGGGTTCGGACCGGGTCAACGGCTATGACGACGTGACCTGATCACCGCCAGTTCTTCGCCGAGACCGGCCTTTCCCGCACCGCGGGCGGCCGGTCTCCGTGTGTGTACGGCGTGTGTACGGCCGGTGGGAACGGATAATGATCGTCCTGTTGTCAGTGGCGCCCGGTACGCTCGAAAGCACGATGACAGAGGACCTCTCCCCGGCCGAGCGGTACGCGGCTTCCCGCCTGCGGGCAGCCGAGCAGGCCACCGCGCTCGCGGACTTCCGCGAGATGTACGACTTCGGTCTCGACCCCTTCCAGATCGAGGCCTGCCAGGCGCTCGAAGCGGGGAAGGGCGTGCTGGTCGCGGCGCCCACCGGCTCCGGCAAGACGATCGTCGGCGAGTTCGCCGTCCACCTCGCCCTCCAGCAGGGCAAGAAGTGCTTCTACACGACCCCCATCAAGGCACTGTCGAACCAGAAGTACGCCGACCTGTGCCGCCGTTACGGCGCGGACAAGGTCGGCCTGCTCACCGGCGACAACAGCGTCAACTCCGAGGCACCGGTGGTCGTCATGACCACCGAGGTCCTGCGGAACATGCTGTACGCCGGTTCGCAGACCCTCCTCGGCCTCGGATACGTGGTCATGGACGAGGTGCACTACCTCTCCGACCGCTTCCGCGGCGCCGTCTGGGAAGAGGTGATCATCCACCTCCCCGAGTCGGTGACCCTGGTCTCCCTGTCGGCGACGGTGTCGAACGCCGAGGAGTTCGGCGACTGGCTCGACACCGTCCGCGGCGACACCGAGGTGATCGTCTCCGAGCACCGGCCGGTTCCGCTGTTCCAACACGTACTCGCCGGACGCCGGATGTACGACCTGTTCGAGGAGGGCGAGGGCAACAAGAAGGCCGTCAACCCCGACCTCACGCGCCTGGCCCGTATGGAGGCCCAGCGCCCGTCGTACCAGGACCGCAGACGCGGCCGCGCCATGCGCGAGGCCGACCGGGAGCGCGACCGCAGGCAGCGCTCACGGGTGTGGACACCGGGCCGCCCCGAGGTCATCGAGCGGCTCGACGCCGAGGACCTGCTGCCCGCCATCACCTTCATCTTCAGCCGTGCCGCCTGCGAGGCCGCCGTACAGCAGTGTCTGTACGCCGGGCTGCGGCTCAATGACGACGAGGCGCGGGAGAAGGTGCGGGCGCTCGTCGAGGAGCGCACATCGTCCATCCCGTCCGAGGACCTGCATGTCCTCGGGTACTACGAGTGGCTGGAAGGCCTGGAGCGCGGCATCGCGGCCCACCACGCGGGCATGCTGCCGACGTTCAAGGAGGTCGTGGAGGAGCTGTTCCTGCGCGGGCTCGTGAAGGCCGTGTTCGCTACGGAGACCCTGGCGCTCGGCATCAACATGCCCGCGCGCTCGGTGGTGTTGGAGAAGCTCGTCAAGTGGAACGGCGAGCAGCACGCCGACATCACCCCCGGCGAGTACACCCAGTTGACCGGCCGGGCAGGCCGTCGCGGCATCGACGTCGAAGGCCACGCCGTCGTGCTGTGGCAGCGCGGGATAAGCCCCGAGCACCTCGCGGGGCTGGCCGGCACCCGCACCTATCCGCTGCGCTCCAGCTTCAAGCCGTCGTACAACATGGCGGTCAACCTCGTCGACCAGTTCGGGCGGCACCGGTCGCGGGAGCTGCTGGAGACGTCCTTCGCACAGTTCCAGGCGGACAAGTCGGTCGTCGGGATCTCGCGGCAGGTGCAGCGCAACGAGGAGGGCCTGGAGGGCTACAAGGACTCCATGACCTGCCACCTGGGCGACTTCGACGACTACATGCGGCTGCGCCGCGAGCTCAAGGACCGGGAGACCGAGCTGGCCCGCCAGGGCATGGCGCTACGGCGGGCCGAGTCCGCCGTGGCGCTGGAGAAGCTCAAGCCGGGAGACATCATCCATGTCCCGACCGGCAAGTACGCGGGCCTGGCACTGGTGTTGGACCCGGGCCTGCCCGCCGGGCGGTCGAACGGCCATCGCGGCTTCGAGCAGCACGACGGGCCGCGTCCGCTGGTCCTGACGGCCGAGCGGCAGGTCAAGCGGCTCGCGTCGATGGACTTCCCCGTCCCCGTCGAGGCCTTGGACCGGATGCGGATCCCGAAGTCCTTCAACCCCCGTTCCCCGCAGTCCCGTCGGGACCTCGCGTCCGCGCTGCGCACCAAGGCCGGGCACATCCCGCCGGAGCGGGCCCGCAAGCAGCGCTCGCAGGCGGCGGACGACCGGGAGATCGCGCAGTTGCGTACGGCGATCCGGGCGCATCCGTGTCATGGGTGCAACGACCGTGAGGACCATGCGCGTTGGGCCGAGCGGTATCACCGGCTGCAGCGGGACACCACGCAGCTGGAGCGGCGTATCGAGGGGCGGACCAACACGATCGCCCGCACCTTCGACCGGATCGTCGCGCTGCTCACCGAGCTGGACTATCTGCGCGGCGACGAGGTCACCGAGCACGGCAAGCGGCTGGCCCGGCTCTACGGCGAACTCGACCTGCTGGCGAGTGAGTGTCTGCGGGAGGGTGTCTGGGAGGGTCTCGCCCCTGCCGAACTGGCCGCGTGCGTCTCGGCGTTGGTGTTCGAGGCCCGCGTCAGCGACGACGCCACGACGCCCAAGGTGCCCTCCGGCAAGGCCAAGGCCGCGCTGGGGGAGATGGTGCGGATCTGGGGGCGTCTCGATGCCCTGGAGGAGGATTTCCGGATCACGCAGACCGAGGGGGTCGGGCAGCGGGAGCCCGATCTCGGCTTCGCCTGGGCCGCGTACATGTGGGCCAGTGGGAAGGGGCTGGACGAGGTCCTTCGGGAGGTCGAGATGCCGGCCGGGGACTTTGTCCGGTGGTGCAAGCAGGTGATCGATGTGTTGGGGCAGATTTCGGCGGCGGCACCGGTTTCTGGTGGGGAGGCTTCCTCGACCGTGGCCAAGAATGCGCGTAAGGCTGTTGAGTTGTTGCTGCGGGGGGTTGTGGCGTACTCGTCGGTGGGGTGAGGGTTCGCTGTCGCTGGGGTGCGCCCACGCGGCGGAGCCGCATATGTCACAGCCCCGCGCCCCTGAAAAAACTAGCGGTTCAGGTAGGTTCGCCAGGCGCCGTACCTGGTGATGTCCTCTGCGTCCGACAGCGCGGCCGGTTCGCAGAGGAAGCCCGGCACCCTCGTGCCGTCCGCCAGTTCCACGCTCCCCAGTGTCATCGGGCGGGGGAGGGCCGCCAGCAGTCGGCCCAAGCCCTCTGCCGGTAGGCGCCATATCTCCGTCTCGATCTCCGCGCCGCCCTCGCCCACGTGCACAAGGCCCGGCTTGGGTGGGGTCGTTGGGAGGGCGTGCAAGCGGTAGAGCGGGGCCGTTGTGGTGGTGTGGTCCAAGTGGGCGCCCAGGGCAAGGAGTTGGGGGTTCAGGGGCTGGCCCGTCAAGTGGGCTCCCATCACTGCCAGTTGGACCGGTGGGTTCAGCTCCTGCGCGATTCGGGCCAGGCGGTCGTCCGTGAAGGCCGGGCCGATCAGCATCACGCCGAAGGGCAGGGCGTTCACCTCGCCTGCGGGGACTGCCACCGCTGCCAGGTCGAAGAGGTTGGTCGAGTTGGTGAAGCGGCCCAGGCGGGCGTTGGCTCCCAAGGGATCGGCCGCTACCTCGGACAGCGTGGGGTGGCCCGGTGTGGTGGGGAGCAACAGGGCGTCCGCGTCGGCCAGTTCGGTCAGGGCGCGGGTGCGGAGAGTGGTCAGGCGCTCCTGGTCGTCGTAGAGCTGGTGGGCCGGGACGGCTCGGGCTCGGGTGATGATGCCGGTGACCGTGGGGTCCAGGCCCGCAACTCCGTCCGCCATCGCCTTGTCGACGAAGGCCCCTACCGCCGTGTAGCGCTCGGCCACGAACGCTCCCTCGTAGAGCATCGCCGCCGCTTCCGTGAAGGGGGTGAGGTCGAGGGTGCGGATCTCACAGCCTGCCGTTCTGAATCGGCTTACCGCCGCCTCGTAGGCCTCCGCCCACCCCGCGTCCAGTTCGCCCAACTGATCGCGTGGCGGGACCGCGATACGCCAGGGGCCCGGTCGGCGCTGGGGGAGAGGCGGGAGGCCGCGGTCCGGTGGGGAGGTCAGGAAGGACAGGGCCTGCTCGGCCTCGGGGAGGGTGCGGGCGAAGACCGTCACGCAGTCGATCGAGGCGCAGGCCGGGACCACGCCGGCCGTCGGGACCAGGCCCCGGGTGGGCTTGAGGCCGACGATGCCGTTGAAGGCGGCGGGGACCCGGCCGGAGCCCGCCGTGTCGGTGCCGAGTGCGAGGTCGACGATGCCGAGGGCCACGGCGACGGCGGAACCGGCGCTGGAGCCGCCGCTGATCCGGGCCGGGTCATGAGCATTGCGGACCGCGCCGTACGGGGAGCGGGTGCCGACCAGGCCGGTGGCGAACTGGTCGAGGTTCGTGGTGCCGAGCGCGATCGCTCCCGCCGCACGGAGGCGGGCGACGGCCGGGGCGTCCGCCTCGGGCTCGTAGGCATACGCCGGGCAGCCCGCCGTCGTCGGAAGGCCGTGCACGTCTATGTTGCCCTTGGCAGCGAACAGGCGGCCCGCGAGGGGCAGTTGCTCGCCGGCCGCCAGTCGCTCGTCGATCGCCCGCGCCTCTGACTCGACGTCCGGTTGCGGGCGCAGGTCGATCCAGATCTCGGGGCGGTCCACCGCCTCGATGCGGGCGTAGGCGGCGCGGACTCGGGACACGGTGGTCGACATCTCTTGTTGCTCCTTGCGGTTCAGGCTGCGGTTCAGCTTGCGGGGGCGAGGACGAGCAACGCCGTGCCCGCTTCGACCTGGTCGCCGGGCCTGGCCAGGATCTCGGTCACCACGCCGGTCATCGGAGCGTGGACCCTGGACTCCATCTTCATCGCCTCCAGGGCGAGGAGCGGCTGGCCGACCGTCACCTCGTCTCCCGGCTCCACGTTCAACTGCCATACGGACGCGGCGAATTCGGCCTCCACCAGCCGTCCGCCGGCCGGGACCGTCACCTCGGCCCGCGGTGGTGCCGGGACGGCCGCCGCCTCCGCCCGGGTGAACTCTCCCGCCGCCTCCCAGGCGTCGCGCTCCGCGCCGAACGCGGTCTGCTGGCGCGACCTGAACTCCGCGATGGAATCGGCGTGTTCGGCGAGGAACGCGTCGTACTCGGCGAGCGAGAAGGTGCCCTTCTCGATACGCGGGACGAAGCGCCCGGAGGTGATGTCGGCCCGGAGTTCCAGGAGTTCGTCGGCCTCCACCGGGTACCACTTGATGCGGTCGAAGAAGCGCAGCAGCCACGGTGAGCCCGGCTCGAACGCGCCGCGCTGCTGCCAGCCCGACCACACCTGGGTCGTACGGCCCACGAACTGGTAGCCGCCGGGGCCCTCCATGCCGTAGACGCAGAGGTAGGCCCCGCCGATGCCGACCGAGTTCTCGGCGGTCCAGGTGCGGGCCGGGTTGTACTTGGTGGTGACCAGGCGGTGGCGCGGGTCCAGGGGGGTCGCCACCGGGGCGCCCAAGTAGACGTCTCCCAGGCCCAGTACGAGGTATTCGGCGTCGAAGACCGTGTCGTAGACATCCCGCACCGAGTCCAGGCCGTTGACGCGGCGGATGAACTCGATGTTCCAGGGGCACCAGGGGGCGTCGTCGCGGACGCCGGCCATGTAGCGGGCGATGGCCTCGCGGGTCGCCGGGTCGTCCCAGGAGAGGGGAAGGTGGACCGTGCGGGAGGGGACGATCAGTTGATCGGTGGGTGGGAGGGCCGCCGCTATCTCCCTTACGGCGGTGAGGAGTTGGGGTTGGGGCAGGCGGCTCGGGTCCGTGCGGATCTGGAGGGAGCGGATGCCGGGGGTGAGGTCGGTGATCCCGTCGAGGTCGGTCTCGACGATCGACTCCATCAGGGCGTGGACGCGCATGCGCAACGCCAAGTCCAGTTGCATGGGCCCGAATTCGACCAGCAGGTTGTCGTCGCCGCTGCGGCGGAAGGTGACGTCGCCGTCGCGGGCCAGGATTCCGCCGTCCACGATGTCGGGGCGGGGCGAGCCGTCGACGTTCACCGGGCGGAAGCGGACCGTGTCGCCGGGCCTGAACTGGCCGAGTTTCCAGCGCTCTTGGCTGATGACCGTCGCCGGGCAGACGAAACCGCCGAGGGACGGGCCGTCGGGCCCGAGCAGGACCGGCATGTCGCCCGTGTAGTCGACGGCGCCGACCGAGTACGGGGTGTCGTGGATGTTGGAGGGGTGCAGGCCGGCCTCGCCGCCGTCGGAGCGGGCCCAGCGGGGCTTCGGGCCGACCAGCCGGACGCCCGTGCGCGCCGAGTTGAAGTGGACCTTCCAGTCGGCGGCGTAGAAGTCGCGGATGTCGTCCTCGGTGAAGAACTCCGGTGCCGCGTGCGGGCCTTCGGCCGCCGCCACCTCCCATACGGCGCCGAGGACCGGGCGGTCGGCGGCCGGCACCGGCCTGCCCTCGGCGACCCTGCCGCCGTGCAGGACGTCGCCGGTGCGCAGCGCCCGGCCGCCGTGACCGCCGAACCGGCCCAGCGTGAAGGTGCTCGCGCTGCCGAGGAAAGCGGGCACGTCCAGGCCGCCCGCCACCAACACATAGGTCCGCAGCCCGTGTCGGTCCGGTGCACCGATCTCCAGGAGAGCGCCCGGAGGTACCGTCACCGGTTCCCACTGGGGGACCGGCGCGCCGTCGACGGTCACCGGCGCCGGTGCGCCCGTCACGCACACGGTGGTGGCGTGGGTGAACCTCAACGCCGGTCCCTGGAGGGTGCATTCGAGGCCGGGGGTGCCGTCCTCGTTGCCGAGCGCGCGGTTGCCGAGGCGGAAGGAGAGGTCGTCCATGGGGCCGCAAGGGGGGACGCCGACCTGCCAGTAGCCGGTACGGCCGGGCCAGTCCTGCACGGTGGTGAGGGTGCCGCCGGAGACGATCTCGATGCGGGGAGTGGGGTCGGTGACGGTGGTGAGGGTTGCCGTGGAGTGGGTGGCCGCCCGGAAGTCCGGTGCGGCGAGCGCCGCCCGGACCAGGCCCAGGTTCGTCTCGATGCCGTCCACGCGGGTGCGGGCCAGCGCCTCGTCGAGGCGGCGGAGCGCCTGGGCGCGGTCCGGCCCGTACGCGATGACCTTCGCGAGCATCGGGTCGTACGACGTCGTCACCTCGGTGCCGGTCTCCACCCAGCCGTCGACGCGCACGCCCTGCGGGAACTCGACACGGGTCAACAGGCCCGCGCTGGGCCGGTGTTCGCGGGAGGGGTCCTCGGCGTAGACGCGGGCCTCGACGGCGTGACCGCGCGGGGTGCCCGGGTCGCGGACGACGTCCCGCTCGCCGCGGGCCAGGCGCAGCATCCAGGCGACGAGGTCGACGCCGTAGACCTCCTCGGTGACCGGATGTTCCACCTGGAGACGGGTGTTGACCTCCAGGAAGTAGGCCTCCTCGCGCCGCGCGTCGTAGACGAACTCGACGGTCCCGGCGGAGCGGTAGCCGACCGAGGCGCACAAGTCGCGGGCGGACCGGGCGAGTTGCTGACGGATGCGTGAGGGGAGTCCCGGTGCGGGGGCCTCCTCCACCACCTTCTGGTTGCGGCGCTGGAGGGAGCAGTCGCGGTCGCCGAAGGTGACGACCGTGCCCTCGCCGTTGCCGAAGACCTGTACTTCGACATGGCGGGCGTGTTCGACGAGGCGTTCCAGGAAGACACCGGCCAAGGAGAAGGAGGCGGCGGCGACGCGCTGCACCCGCTCCCAGGCCTCGGTGAGTTCCTCGGCGGAGTGGCAGGCCGACATGCCGATGCCGCCGCCTCCGCCGGTCGCCTTGAGCATGACGGGGTAGCCGATCCGCGTGGCTTGGGTGAGTGCCTCGTCCCGGTTTGCCAACAGGCCTGTGCCCGGCGCCAGTTGTACTCCCGCCGCCTCGGCAGCCGCCCGTGCCGTGTGCTTCGCGCCGAACAGCTCCAGTTGCCCGGGCGTCGGGCCCACGAACACGATCCCAGCGTCCTCGCAGCGCCGGGCGAAGGCCGCGTCCTCGGAGAGGAAGCCGTAGCCCGGGTGGATCGCGCCCGCGCCGGTGTCCTTCGCCGCCTTCAGCACCAGGTCGGCGTCGAGGTACGACTCCTTCGCGGGCGCCGGGCCGAGCCGTACCGCCTCGTCGGCTAGCCGGACGTGGGGCGCCGAGCGGTCGGCGTCGGAGTACACGGCGACCGTGCGCAGGCCGAGTTCGCGTGCCGTGCGGATGACACGGACGGCGATCTCGCCCCGGTTGGCGATCAGCAGCGTGTCGAAGGTCATGCGGGAACCCCGATCGTCATCTCCACGGCCGTCGGCTCGAAGCCGTTGCAAGGGTTGTTGATCTGGGGGCAGTTGGAGACCAGGACCAGGACGTCGCGTTCGGCGCGCAGGGTCAGTTTCAGGCCCGGTGCGGAGAGGCCGTCGACGATGCCGAGGGTGCCGTCCTGCTCGACCGGCACGTTCATGTACCAGTTGATGTTGGAGACCAGGTCCCGTTTGCCGAGGCCGTACTTGGCGCCCTCGGCCAGGAAGTTGTCCACGCACGCGTGCTGTGCCCAGGTGTGATGGCCGTAGCGCAGGCTGTTCGACTCCTTGGAACAGGCGCCGCCGACGGTGTCGTGTCGGCCCACCTCGTCGTCGGTCACGGTCATCAGTGGGGTGTGCTCGTTGGACATGAGCACACTGCCGGCGGTCAGGAAGAGGTTGCCCTGGGCCTGGATGGTGTCGGGGGCGCTGTAGCGGACCGTCGTGTCGTGGGCGTCGTAGACGAGGAAGTCGACGGCCTGGTTGCCGTGCAGGTCGGTGACGGTGAGCGTCTCGCCCGTGCGGACGACGGCGGACCAGGCAGCGCGTGCCGGGACGGTCGCGGTCTTCATATGAGCCCCCTCGCGGCGAGGAATTCGGCGGTGTTGAGGAAGGCGCGGCGGCCTTCGGGGGTGGCCTCCCACAGCGGGTCGCCCGGTGCGGTCGCCTCGGCGCGCCAGGCGAGGACCTCCAGCGGGGTGCTGACGTAGTCCTCGCGCGGATCGGCCGGGTGCGGCACGTTCGCGATCAGTACGGTCACGTCCTGCTCGGCGCGCAGGGTCACACTGCCGCCGGGGCCGGCCGAGCCGGTGAAGTCGAGGGAGCCGTCGTCGAGGACCGCGACGCCCTGGAAGAAGGAGAGCGAGGGTGGGAGGTCGCGGGGTTCGAGGCCGTTCTTCGCGGCGGCCAGCTTGAAGAGTTCGCGGCCGGCGGGGGAGTCGGACTGCGGGGTGCCGTCGCCGTAGCGCCCGGTGTTGCGGACGAGGGTGGAGGTGCCGCACAGCGCGTCGTGCCGGCCCGAGGTGTCGGTGACGAGGGAGGCGAGGACGCGGCCCTGGTCGGAGAGGAGGAGCCGGCCCTCGCCGAGGTAGGCGTTCCACTGGACCTTGACCGTGTCGGCGACGTTCAGCCGCTCCCAGGGGCGGTCGGCCGCGTACAGGAGCAGATGGGCGCAGGCGTCGCCGCGCAGGTCGGTCAGGCGGAGCTCGGTGCCGCGGGCCAGGACGCGATGGGTGTAGTTGCCGCCCGCGACCGTCTCGGCCCACACCAGGTGGCCCGCCTCGCAGGGGGGTGCCGGCCAGTCGCCGGCCGGGACGACGGGCATGGCCTCGGCCCGTTCGCCCTCCTGGGCGCGGGCGTGGGCGCGGGCTCCGTAAGTGGTCGCTGTCGCCATCGCGGGGACCTCCGGCTGCGGGGACATCTCGGTCGTACGACATTTCTGTCGCTCGACAGAAATTAGGAGGCGGCCGGGTCGCCGCGATTGCCCGGGTGTTGCCGGTCGGTTACCGAGCCCTCACGAAGATCGCCGGGCGTTCGCCGTGCGGGGCCGTGTGCGAGGATCGAACGCATGGGGACGACAGGTGCACAGGGGGGCCGCCGGGTCGGCAGGCCGCGGGCCGAGCGGCGGCCGGACAGCGGACTGTCCCCACGTGACGAACTCCTCTCGGCCGCCGCGGAGTTGTTCACCACCCGCGGCTACGCGGCCACCACCACCCGGGCCGTCGCCGAGCGCGCGGGCATGCGGCAGGCGTCCATGTATCACTACGTCTCCGGCAAGGAGGAACTGCTCGCGGACCTCCTGGAGTCCACGGTCACGCCCTCGCTGATCTGCGCCAGGAACCTGCTCGCCGACGACACTGTCCCGGCCGAGGACCGGCTGTGGGAGCTGTGCCGGACCGACGTCGAGCTGCTGTGCGGCGGCTCGCACAACCTCGGCGGGCTCTATCTGCTGCCCGAGGTGCGCGCCGAGCGCTTCGCCGGCTTCCATGCCGTGCGCGCCGAACTCAAGGACGCCTACCGGCAGTTGCTCGCCGCGACCGCCGCCGGTGGGGCGCTCGCCAAGAGCGAGCTGGAGCTGCGCACGGATCTGCTGTTCGGGCTGATCGAGGGTGTCATCCTGGTGCACCGCTCCGACCCCGAGCGCCCGGTGTCCGCCTTCGCGGAGGCCACGGCCGACGCCGCGCTGCGCATCGCCGGAATCTGATCCGGAACGGCGGCCTCACTCCTTACGGTGAGTGATTTTCGCCTGCTCGCATGAGGTTACGCAATGTGTTCGAATGACGGCGCAGCGTGTAAATGGGCCGAGAGTACTCCTCCCTTGTGTCCCTTTTCAGGGGCTTGCCGAATATGACACGGCGATGATCCGGTCGGACTAAGCTCGCCCGCAGCGCACCGAGTTGGCCTGTATTCGTGCGCTTGTTCCCAAACATGCAAAAGATACAGAAGCTCCCCCCATCCCCCCAGTCGACCTGTCTCAGAGGGCATACATGGTGAGTGTTCAATCGCCTCCCGGTGGCCGTGAACTTCCCTACGCGCGCGTGCTGTTGCTGCCGGCCATAGTGATGGCCGCGGCGACCGGAGCCGCCGTCGCCCTGGTGGCGGGGTCGGCCCGGCTGGCCGTCGGCTGCTGCGGTGCCGTGGCCACGCTCCTGGTGATCGCCACGGCCGCCGAAGCCGTACGCCGCGGGCGCACCCTTCGGGAGCAACGCGTCCGACACGACCATCACGCCGCGTATCTGCAACGCCGGATCGCCGACCAGGAGCAGGAGATGGTCCGCCTCGGCGAGGAGATCCTGCCCGCCGCGCTGTACCGGCTCGGCGGCGGAGAATCCCCCGCAGAGGTGATTCGCCAAGTCGTCGACGCCGATCCCGAGTGGCACCAACTTCCCGAACAGCAGCGCCAATTGCTGAGGACCGTGCTCGGCATCGTGGAGCGCGAGGAGATCATGCGTGACTCCGCGCAGCGCTCCTTCGTCAGCATCGCCCGGCGCGTTCAGGCCATCGTCCACCAACAGGCCAAGGAACTCCGCGAGATGGAGGAGGACCACGGCCGCAACCCCGAGGTCTTCGACGACCTGCTGCGCATCGACCACGGCACCGCGCTGATCGGCCGGCTCGCCGACTCCATCTCCGTGCTCGGCGGCGGCCGCCCCGGACGCCAGTGGCCCGAGCCCGTACCGCTGTACAGCGTGCTGCGCGGCGCGATGTCCCGCATCCTGGAGTACCGGCGCATCTCGCTGGACTCCATCGCCAAGGTCAACGTCCACGGTGTCTCGGTGGAACCGGTCATCCACGCCTGCGCCGAACTCCTCGACAACGCCACCCGCTACTCGCCCCCGCAGACCAAGGTGCACGTCACCGCCGTGGAGGTGCAGACCGGTGTCGCCATCGAGATCGAGGACGGCGGCGTCAGCCTCAGCGAGGAGTCGAGGGCCCGTGCCGAAGGCATGCTGGAGCGGGCCATGGCCGGCACCGACCTCCAGGACCTGGGCGAGACCCCACGCCTGGGCCTCGCCGTCGTGGGCCGCCTCTGCGCGGCGTACAACATGCAGATCTCGCTGCGTGCCTCGGCCTACGGCGGGGTCCGCGCCGTGCTCATCGTGCCGAGCGAGATGCTCACCACCGGCACCGCTCCCGGCCTCGCCCACGGCATCGGCGCCACCGCCCTGCCCAAGGCGGAACTCGGCGCGGTCGACGGTCCCAAGCGCACGGTCAAGCGCCGCCGCCCCACCAGCCCGCGCATCCGGGCCTCGGTGAGCATGGAGGACGACGTCCCCGAGGTCACCGAGTGGACGGCGGGCGGCCTGCCGCAGCGCCGCAGCCGGGTCAAGATCCCGCTCGCCCAGCGGTACGCCGAACAGGCCGCCGCCGACCGCGCCGAGGCCGCCGCACGCGAGGCCCGCTCCGCCTGGGGGCCGCCCGTGCCCGAGCCGGAGCCCAAGGAAGAACCCGAACCGGGCCTGTGGGTCGAGGCGTTCATGAACGGCCTCAAGGGTGACCCGGACCCGACCGCATTCACCCAGAAGACCGAGCCGGCCCGTGTCGAGGCCGACGACGAGGGGGATCTCAAGTGATCCAGCAGCGAGCCAACTTCGACTGGATGCTCAAGGACCTCGCCGACGGAGTACCCGGCATCCAGCAGATCGTGGTGCTCTCCGCCGACGGCCTGCGCATCGCCCGCTACGGCGGCGACCCGGACGCCGCCGACCGCGTCGCCGCCGCCTGCGCGGGACTGCAGAGCCTGGCGGGTGCCGTCGCCTCCGAGATCCCGAACAGCGACGGCCGGATGAAGATGGTCATCATCGAGATCAACGGCGGCTACTTCTACCTCATGGCGGCCGGCGCCAACGCCTACCTCGCCGTGCTGTCCGACGTGGTCGCCGAGCCCGGTCTCATGAGCAACCGCATGCGCGACCTCGTGGTCAGAATCGGCGCCCACCTCACCAGCCCGCCGAGGCGCAACGGGCAGACCGTATGACTCCTCCGAAACGCCAACGGCGACATCCCAAAGAAGCCCCGCCGCCGAGTCCCGCCGGTCAACAGGGCGGGAAACAAGGCGAGGGAAAGATCCCCGAGCGGTTGTACGTGCTCACCGGCGCGGCCGAGGACGGCGACCGCGCCGAACTCGACCTGGTGACGCTGATCGTGGCCCGCGCCGACGTACCGCAGTCCGCCACGCCGGAGCAGGCGGCGTTACTCCGGCTCTGTATCGCCCCCCTGTCCGTGGCCGAACTGTCGGCCTATCTCAATCTGCCGTACAGCGTGGTGACCGTCCTGCTCACCGGGTTGCTGGCGGCCGAACTGGTGCAGGCACGCGCCCCGATCGTCCGCCAGGCGCTGCCCGACCGTTCCCTCCTCGAAGCGGTGATGCATGGACTTCAAAAGCTCTGACACCATCACGGGTCCACGGTCCGAGGACCATCTCCCGCACACGGCCCAGGCCGCGGTGAAGATCGTGATCGTCGGTGGCTTCGGGGTCGGCAAGACGACCATGGTCGGTTCGGTCAGCGAGATCAGGCCGCTGACCACCGAGGAGACCATGACGCAGGCCGGCGTCGGAGTCGACGACAACTACGGCTCGGACACCAAGACGGCCACCACCGTCGCCATGGACTTCGGCCGGATCAGCATCACCGACCAGTTGGTGCTGTACCTCTTCGGCACCCCCGGCCAGGAACGCTTCTGGTTCCTGTGGAACGGGCTCTTCGAAGGGGCGCTCGGCGCGGTGGTGCTGATCGACACCCGCCGCCTGGAGGTCAGCTTCGACGTCATAGGGCGGCTGGAGGAGCGCGGGGTGCCGTTCGTGATCGCCGTCAACTCCTTCCCGGACGGCCCGCGTTATCCCGTCGAGGACCTGCGCACCGCGCTCGACCTGTCCCCGGACGTCCCGATCATCGAGTGCGACGCGCGGCGCCGTGCCTCCAGCCGGGACGTCCTGATGACGCTGATGCGCTTCCTGCACTCCCTCGCCATGACGGGCTCACTCACCTGACCCGGCCCTTCTGCCCCAACTCCCCTGACACCGGATCCACTTCGGAGCGATCACGTGACGTCGAAACCCCACTCCCCGACCGGTACGGACGACCCCGCGCTCGGTCCGCCCCCCGGCTGCCCCGCACACGGCACAGGACCCGGCGGAGTGCGCCGGCTGTACGGACCCGAGGCCGAGGACCTGGGAGCCGTGTACGAGAAACTCCGCGCCGAACACGGTGCGGTGGCCCCCGCGTTGCTGCACGAGGACGTGCCGATCTGGGTGGTGCTCGGTCACGCCGAGAACCTGCACATGGTGAGCAGTCCTTCGCAGTACTGCAAGGACAGCCGGTTGTGGACTCCGATGCTGGACGGCACGGTCAAGCCCGACCACCCGCTGATGCCGCACTTCGCCTGGCAGCCCATCTGTGCCCACGCCGAGGGCGACGAACACCTGCGGCTGCGCGGCGCGGTCACCGGCGCCATGTCGACCATCGACCACCGGGGCATCCGCCGCCACATCAACCGCGCCACCCAGCACCTCGTCAACCAGTTCTGCGAGGACGGCAGGGCGGACCTGGTCGCCCAGTTCGCCGAGCATCTGCCGATGGCGGTCATGTGCGAGATCCTCGGCATGCCCGAGGAGTACGGCGACCGGCTGGTGCAGGCCGCCCGCGACTGCCTCAAGGGCAGCGAGACCGCGCTCGCCAGCCACGCCTACCTCATGGAGGTCCTCAGCCGGCTCGCCGTCCGGCGCCGGGCCCAGCCACAGGACGACTTCGCCAGCCACCTCGTCACCCACCCGGCGGGGCTCACCGACGAGGAGGTCAGGGAACATCTGCGCGTGGTGCTCCTCGCCTCCTACGAGGCCACGGCCAACCTCCTCGCCAACGCGCTGCGCATGGTGCTCACCGAGCCGGGCTTCCGGGCCCAGTTGAACGGCGGCCAGATGACGGTGCCCGAGGCGGTCGAGCAGTCCCTGTGGGACGAGCCGCCGTTCAGCACCGTCTTCGCCTACTTCGCCAAGCAGGACACGGAGTTGGGCGGCCAGCGCATCCGCAAGGGCGACGGACTGCTGTTCGCGCCCGCGCCGGGCAACGTGGACCCCCGGGTGCGGCCCGACCTCAAGGCGAACATGATGGGCAACCGCTCGCACCTCGCCTTCAGCGGCGGCCCGCACGAATGCCCGGGCCAGGACATCGGCCGCGCCATCGCCGACGTCGGCGTCGACGCACTGCTGACCCGCGTTCCGGACGTCCAACTCGCCTGCGCGGAGGACGAACTGCGCTGGCGGTCCTCCATCGGGAACCGGCACCTGGTGGAACTGCCGGTGAAGTTCGAGCCGAAGGCCCAGCAGGACGTGATGGAGCGGCCTTCCATCAACCCGCTGCCGCGGCAACGCCCGGACAACTGGCAGGTCAGCTCCGAGCGGGCACGGCCCACGATGCCCACGCCCGCCGTCCCGACCGTCCAGCCCACCCCGGCCCCGGCGCCCACTCCGTCGCCGGTGCCCGAACCGGCCCGCCGACCAGGCGTGTTCCACCGCATCCTGCGCTGGTGGCGCGGCGAGTGAACGGACCGGCCGCCGGGCTCAACCCGCCCACTCCTCGTACGACGACCAGGCCCGCAGCACCCGCGGGCTGACGAACCGGTGCGTGCGCCCCGTGACCGGATCGGTGAACTCCATGACCCGCGCCAGCAGTTGGAGCGGGCGCCGGAAGTCACCGGCCGGCACGGGGTCGGCCACCACCGGATAGAGGGGATCGCCGAGGATGGGTACCCCCAACGCGCTCATATGCACCCGCAGTTGGTGTGTCTGCCCGGTGTGCGGCGTGAGCCGGTACCGGGCCCGCCCGTGCCGGTGCTCCAGCAGCTCCACCCGGCTGACCGCGTTGGGCTCGCCCGCGACCTCGTACGCCGCCAGCACCCCGCGCTCCTTGACGATCCGGCTGCGCACGGTGCGCGGCAGCTCCAGCGTCGGATCGTACGGGGCCACCGCCTCGTACTCCTTCGCCACCCGCTTGTCGCGGAACAACGACTGGTACGCGCCGCGCTCCTCCGGCCGGACGACGAACAGCACCAGCCCGGCCGTCAGCCGGTCCAGGCGGTGGGCCGCGCCCAGCGCCGGGATGCCCAACTGCCGGCGCAGCCGCGCCAGGGCCGTCTCGGCGATGTGGCTGCCGCGCGGGGTGGTGGCCAGGAAGTGCGGCTTGTCGGCCACCACCACGTGCTCGTCCCGGTACACGACGTCGAGCGGGAACGGCACGCGCTCCTCGTCCGGCAGCTCCCGGTGGAACCACACGAACATCCCCGGCACATACGCCATGTCCCGTGGCACGGGGCGTCCGGTGACGTCCACGATCCGTCCCTCGGCGAGCATGGTGTCGATCACCTCGGCCCCGGCCGCGAGCCGCGCCACGAGATGGTCCCGCACGCTCGCCCACGCGTTCCCGTCCGGCAGCCGCACCCGCACCGGATCCACTCCGTCGCGCTGCGGCAGGGGAGAGGGCGGGGGCGGGGTACGGCGTCTCATCACGATCAAGCGTACGTGCCGGTCCGGGCCGTCAGGATCCAAGGACCGTGGAGGGCGCGTCTCCCGGGGCAGGCGCCTGATACCGCGGGGCGGTGGTCGTCCAGGCGTCGACGGCGGCGAGGTGGTAACCCATCACCTCGATGACGGCCGACAACTGCTCACGGTCGTTGCCATTGAGCTGCAACTGTTCGCAGAGGTCCGGGAGTTGCGCGTTCTCAAGGTGCTCGTACTCCGACCGCCTGGCCGCACGCAGCCGGGTGACCAGGGTCGCGGCCTCGTCCACGGAGATGTCCAGGAACCTCGCGAACACGAGGACGAAGTTGCATATCTCGTCCTCGCTCTCGACCTCACGGCGATAGGAACGGACGTCGTTGTAGAGAGTCTGGAGGTCTATCCAGGCGTCCGTCAGCGCGCGGAACGGGCGGGAGCGACGCACCCGCGTCGGTACCTCCGCGTCGGCCACGTGCTCGGCGAGACAGATCCCGACCTGGCCGCCGAAGGAGCCGCGGCGGCGGACGAGGTACTCGGCCGGATCAGGGATTCGCCCGGTGCACATGCACTCCAGCTCCCAGCACTGCCCGTCGGCGTATTCCATCACCGCGTTCCGCATGTTGCGCTTCCAGTCCGTCGACCGGGTCGGCGCCATTCGTACCCATAAATCGGCAAGGGACCTCTCGATGGGGTGCTTCGGAATCGAAGAGGAGGTGCCGTGCAACGGCATGAACAAGGAGAGCCGGTCGACCAGCGCCCGCGCCCCAGGAAGATCTCGCTCGGCCTTGAACGTCCGCGGGAACAGCAGGTCGAGGGCGAACATCCACGCGTACAGGTGGTACGCGAGGAACAGCTCGTCCTTGTCCGCCATGGGATAGCACCACGCGGTGCAGTCGGCGAGTCCGATGGCCGCCCACTCGTCCGGGTCGGCCGCGACGGGCAGGAGCCCCATGTCGTACGTCCAGTCGTCGCCGTCGCGATTCAGCAAGTCGACGTTCGGATTCCCCTGCCATGTGTAAAGCGCTCGGAGCGAGGTTGTGCTCATCGTGCTGATCTCCTGTCGGGACGCAAGACCTGGCATGAGCAGTGGCCGTCAGGCCTTTCGGCTTGTGCGGAGCACGGAATCGGAGACTCGCGGGGGGCGACCGCGGGCCGCCGTACGCAGCCGACAGCCAGGGCGACGGCCCCTGGGCGGGGGCGGAGCCCTTGACGGTGCCCTCCGGATGACGGAGTCGACCAAGTCCACGAACTACGCGCTGTGCTCCCTGCGCCGTGACTGCGGCGTGGCTGATTCGTGCACGAAGAAGGCCTGTGGGCTGAACCGGTCGAGCGGGCGTCATCGACCGCGCGCCGGGTGGTGCCGTCAGCCATGACCTTCGGGCGCGACCGCCGGACGGTGCGGCCGCGGATCGTCTCCACCTTCCGATGTGCCTGCGGGTTTAGTCAACTGTTCGAAGCCGACCGGGACTCAGGAAAGCCCCCGCCGCGGAGTGTCGAGCCGCCGGCCGTCGCGGGCATCCGGGCACCACCTCCAACAGGCCCGGGCACAGCACCGGGTCATGCCGTCAATTCGCCTTGAAAGGCCCTTGCTCCGGACCATGCGACGGCGTGTGTCTCCCCGAAAGGGCGTTCTGCCCCGGCGCATGGTGCTACCCCGGCGCATGGAGCGGTTCCCCGCTTGCTGGATGCGCGGCTTCACGCTCCGTCCAGTGCGCCGTCCGTGCGCCACCGGACGACCACAACAAGGCTTATTTCGGCGGCAGTTGAGCAGTAGCCGCAAGGGATGGGGCAGGTTCGGTCGCGGAGCGCACGCGCCGCGCGCGCATGAGCCGGTACAAAGCTCCAAGCGCAACCGTGACCAGCAGGAACAGCACCGTGAACCACTGGAAGTACCAGTGCCCGCCCGCCGGGTCGTACACCGCGGCCCGCGGCCACGCCAGGTTGACCGTCATGACCAGGCCGTAGAGCAGGGCCAGGGCGTTGACCGGAACTCCCCAGCGGCCGAGGGAGAACAGCCGGGCGCCCGTCTCGTCGGTGCCCTCGGTGGTGAAGCCGCCGCGCAGACGGCGCAGCAGCAGCGGACCTGTGACCATCGCGTACGCCAGGTACAGCATCACGATGCAGGTGGTACCGATGGCGAGGAAGGCGTCCGGGGAGGCGAAGTTGAGGAGGAGCAGGGCGGCGGCCAGGACACCGACGACCAGGGCGGGCGCGCCGGGCATGCCGGTGCGGGGGTTGACGCGTGAGAGGCGGGCGGAGAAGGGGAGTTGGCCGTCGCGGGCCATCGAGAAGAGCATGCGGCAGGCCGCCGTCTGGATGGCCAGGGTCGCCACCGCGATCGCCACCACCACGTCGGCCAGCAGGGCCTTGCCCACCCCGTCGCCGAGGCTGCTGGTCAGGACATAGCTGAGTCCGTCCACCCCGAGGTGGCCGTCGGTCAGGCTGGGCGCGGCCAGCAGACCGCCGAGGATGATCAGGCCGCCGAGCAGGCCCGCGGCGCCGAGCGCGGTCAGGATCGTGCGGGGCGCGGTGCGGCGCGGGTTGTGGGTCTCCTCGCTCATCTCGCCCGCGCTGTCGAAGCCGATCATCACGTACGCCGCCGTGAACGAGCCGACCAGCAGCGCGCCGATCAGTCCGCCCTCCGCTCCGCCGCCGGTGTGGAAGGTGATGCCCGGGGTGCGCTTCGAGTGGGTCAGGAGCAGGACGACGATCAGGATCGCGCCGATGATCTCCGCCGTCACTCCGACCCGGTTGATCACGGACATCACGCGGTTGTCGAGGATGTTCACCAGGGTCGTCAGGACCAGCAGGATCACGCCCAGGACCGCCGCGTTGGCCGCGCCGTCCGGCGAGACGGGCGAGGGGTCACCGCCCACGAGCTGGAAGCCCGACCAGATCGCGGGCAGCACCATCTGGAGCGCGAGGGCCGCCGCGGCGACCACCACGATCTGCCCGATCACCATGATCCAGCCGGCGAACCAGCCGAAGGACGGGGTCGACAGGCGTGAGGACCACTGGTAGATCGCGCCCGAGATCGGGTAGCGCGCGGCCAGTTCCGCGAAGCAGGCGGCGACCAGCAGTTGGCCGGCCAGCACGATCGGCCAGGCCCAGAAGAAGACCGGGCCGCCGAACGCGTACCCGAAGGCGAAGAACTGGAAGACGGTCGTCAGCACGGAGATGAAGGAGAACCCGGCCGCGAACGACGCGTACCGGCCCAGGCTGCGATGCAGCTCCTGGCGGTAGCCGAACTCCGCGAGGGAGCCGTCGTCGGGGGAGTGGGGCGGATCGGGGTGTACGTCGGAGGGGGCGGTCGTGGCCATGCGGCACCTGCCTTCGGCGCGGTATCACGCGAGTTCCTGTCGGGTGACAGAAATTAGGGAGGGGCTGTTTCGGCCGCGTCACGCCGCCATGTCCGCGGCGGGCCTAAGTCCTCACGTCCTTGCCCTCGCGCCGAAAACGCGATACATCGTGTGTATTGACGTTCACCGCGCACTCGCGATATGTTCGGGCACGGATATTCGGATACGAGGTGTGGGCGGAGGTGGTGGTCCCGATGGCGTCGAAGCGTCGCAGGCTGAGCAATCCGCTGGCGCTCGCCGTGCTGGTCACCCTCTGGCAGAAGCCCATGCATCCGTACGAGATCGCCCAGACTCTGCGCCGCCAGGGTAAGGACACCAGCACGAAGATCAACTACGGCTCGCTCTACACGGTCGTGCAGAACCTGGAGAAGCACGGCTTCGTCGAGGTCGCCGACACCGAGCGGCAGGGCAACCGCCCCGAGCGCACGGTCTACGGACTGACCAGCGCCGGCCGCGAGGAGATGACCGAGTGGCTCTCCGAGCTGCTGGCCCGCCCGGTCAAGGAGTACCCGATCTTCGAGAGCGCACTGTCCCTGCTCGGCGCCCTGCCCCCCGACGAGGTGACGACCCTCCTGGAGGAGCGGGTGCAGAACCTCGATGTCCGGGCGGCGAGCGAACGCGGGGCGCTGGAGAAGCTCTACGAATCGGTGCCCCGGCTGTTCCTGGTGGAGGTCGAGTACCAGTTGCACATGATCGAGGCGCAGGCCGAGTGGGTCCGCGGCTTCCTGGAGGAGATCAGGAAGGGCTCGATGCCGGGCGTCGAAAGCTGGCGCCACTTCCACGAAACGGGGGAGCTGCCACCGGAGTTCACCTAGACCTAGACGAGAAGAACCCCGACCGGGCTGTTGCAGCAGCCCCGCCGGGGTCACGAACCCCGAGCTGACCCGCCGTGCGGCGAAGCCAGGCGATCGAGGTGCGGCACACCCAGGATAGCCCGGCGCTCTTCACGCGGATCAGTCGTGGTCTTGCACGTTTCACTTCAC
The DNA here is from genome assembly GCF_040605995.1 of Streptomyces sp. NPDC005492. Classification (NCBI taxonomy): domain Bacteria; kingdom Bacillati; phylum Actinomycetota; class Actinomycetes; order Kitasatosporales; family Streptomycetaceae; genus Streptomyces; species Streptomyces sp. NPDC005492. The sequence goes on along the minus strand of NZ_JBEXDX010000012.1, from coordinate 135,191 downwards.
TCATGGAGAGCTGTCATGGGCAGTACCCGTGCGCCCGCGGTCGAGGCGCGTCAACTGATCAAGACCTATCCCGGTGACGTCACCGCCCTCAACGGCATGGACATCACCGTCGAACCCGGCACCGTCTTCGGCCTCCTCGGTCCGAACGGCGCCGGCAAGTCCACCACCGTCAAGATCCTCACCACCCTGGCCAGGCCCGACTCGGGCACCGCCACCGTCGCCGGGCACGACGTGCTGCGCCACCCGGACCGGGTCCGCCGCGCGATCGGCGTGGTCGCCCAGAACTCCGGCGCCGACCCGACGGCGACCGGCCGTGAGAACCTCCAACTCCAGGGCAGGCTCTACGGCTTGAAGGGCGCCGCCCTCACGGAGCGGGTGGACGAGCTCCTGGACCGCTTCGCCCTCGCCGAGGCCTCGAAGCGCCCGGTGAAGGGGTACTCCGGCGGAATGCGCCGCCGCCTGGACGTGGCGCTCGGCCTGGTGCACCGGCCCGAGGTGCTCTTCCTCGACGAACCCACCACCGGCCTCGACCCGGAGGCCCGCACCGCGATGTGGGACGAGATCGGCCGCCTCGCGGGGGAGGAGGGCCTGACCATCCTGCTCACCACGCACTACCTCGAAGAGGCCGACCGGCTCGCCGAACGCATCGCGATCGTCGACCGCGGCCGGGTCGTCGTGGAAGGCACCCCCGACTCCCTCAAGGGCGAACTCCGCGGCGACGCCGTCCACTTGGAGCTGCGGGAAGCGGTCGGCGACGCCGGCCGTACGCTGCTCAAGGGCGCCCTCGTCGGACTGCCGGGCGTGCACGAGGTGCTGGTCGACGGGCAGCGCGTCAGCGCCCGCGCCGACGACGGGGCGGCCGCGATGCCCGTGCTGCTGGCCGCGTTCGAGCGCGCCGGTGTAGGGGTCGCCGCCGCCACCGTCGCCCGCCCCTCGCTCGACGACGTCTATCTCCGTTACGCCGGCCGCCGTTACTCCGAGGCCGACTCGGACGGCGCCGGGCAGCTCGCGATCGCCGGAGGTGCGCGATGAGCACGGCCGTCTCCCAGACCTGGTACATGACGCAGCGTCAACTCAGGGTGTTCGCACGGCAGCCCGCCTTCGCGGTCATCACCCTCATCCAGCCGGTGATCTGGCTGTTCCTGTTCGGCAACCTCTTCAGGAAGGTCGTCGAACTCGGCGGCTTCGGCACCACCTCGTACCTGGACTACCTCGTCCCGGGCGTGGTCGTGATGAGCGCCCTCAGCTCCAACATGTGGGCGGGCATGGGCACGTTGGAGGAGATCCAGCGCGGCACCCTCGACCGCTTCCTGACCACACCGGTCAGCCGGGCCGCGCTGATGAACGGAAATGTCGTCAACAACGGCCTGGTGACCGCGTTCCAGTCGGTGGTCATCGTGCTGCTCGGACTGCTCGGCGGCGCCGACTACCCGGGCGGCATCGGCGGCATCGCGATCCTGATCGTGGCCTCCGTGCTGCTGGGCACCATATTCGGGGCGCTGTCCAACGCGCTGGGCATGCTGGTGCGGGAGCGGGAGTCGATCATCGGCATCAACACCTTCCTGCTGCTGCCGCTGACGTTCCTGTCCAGCGCCTTCATGGCGCCGTCCCAGATGCCTTCGTGGATGCGGCACATCGCCGACTTCAACCCGCTCAACTGGGCGATGGTGGCGGGCCGTTCGGCCATGTCCGAGCACCCCGACTGGGGTGACGTGCTCAGCCGGGGCGGTGCGCTGCTGGGGCTCGCGGTGGTGGCGGTGTGGCTGTCGATCCGTACGTTCCGGTCGTATCAGCGCTCGGTGTGAGGGGCGCGGCGCGACGGCCTAGGCGGCCGTCGTGCTGCCCTCCTGCTCGGCCTCGATCTTCGCGTTCCACTCCCGCTTGGAGGCCTGCCAGCCGTCCTCGTTGTGGCCGAGGCGCCAGTAGCCGGAGATCGACAGGTCCTCGCGCGGAATCGCCAACTCGACCCGCAGCAGGGCGCGCAGCTCCTTCACGAAGGCCGCCTCGCCGTGCACGAAGGCGTGCATCCGGCCCTCCGGGAACTCCAGTGCCCGGACGGCCTCGACGAGGGTCTCGCCGACGGGACGGTCCCCGCGGTGCAGCCAGACGACCTCGATGTCGGAGTCGATCTTCTGCTCCTCCTCGGGCCCGGAGATCTCCACGAAGGCGTGCGCCGTGACGCCCTCGGGCAGCGACTCCAGCGCGCGGGCGATCGCGGGCAGCGCGCTCTCGTCCCCGGCGAGCAGATGCCAGTCGGCGTCGGTGTCGGGGGCGTAGGCGCCGCCGGGGCCCATGAAGTGGACGGTCTCGCCCGGCTGGACGCGGCAGGCCCACGGGCCGGCGAGGCCCTCGTCGCCGTGGATCACGAAGTCCAGGGTGAGTTCGAGGTGTTCGGGGTCCCAGGCGCGCACGGTGTAGGTGCGGGTCACCGGCCACTGCTCGCGCGGGAACTCCGCGCGGATGCGCTCCATGTCGAAGGGCTCGGGGTAGGTGGCGCCCCCGGCCGGGAACAGCAGCTTCACATAGTGGTCGGTGCAGGTGTCCGCCGAGAACCCGGCCAGACTCTCGCCACCGAGCACCACGCGCTGCATATGAGGGGTCAGCCGTTCGGTGCGGACAACCTGCGCGGAGTGGGGTTTACGCGGCTTCCGTGCCGGACGTTCTGCCATGACGGCCTCCCAGATTCACATGCTTAGGCTTACCTAAGTTAGCACTACATTCTCTGTGAAAGGCAAGGAAACAAGGGCGAGAACAATGCTTACGCGCCCAGCGTGGTGAGCAGTCGCCGCAATGATCCGCCCAGACCCCAGCGGTCCGCCAGTGCGTCCACCAGCTCCGGATCGCGCGGGGCTCGCGGCAGCGTCGGGTCGACGTCGGGCAGAGGTACGTCGTCCGCGACCCGTACGACCTTGGGCGCGACCGCGACATACGGCCGCGACTCGTCGAGGCGCTTGCGCTGCGAGGGAGTCAGCTTCGACCTGGGGTCGTCGATCGCCGCCATGATCCCGGGCACGTCACCGAACTCGGCCAGGAGCTTGGCCGCCGTCTTCTCGCCGATCCCGGGCACGCCCGGCAGGCCGTCGCTGGGGTCGCCGCGCAGCAGCGCCAGATCCGCGTACCCCCGGCCGTCGACGCCGTACTTCTCGCGCAGCAGCGCCTCGTCGGTGAGTTGGAGCATGCCGACGCCCTTGAGGGGATACAGCACTCGGATTCCCCGGGCGTCGTCGACGAGTTGGTACAGGTCGCGGTCGCCGGTGACGATGTCGACCGGGCCCTTGGCGTGGGCGGTGAAGGTGCCGATCACGTCGTCCGCCTCGTACGGCTCGACTCCTACGCGTGCGATGCCGACCGCGTCGAGGACGGCCTCGATGATCGGCACCTGCGGGGAGAGCGTGTCCGGCACCTCCTCCGCGTCCGGGCCGCTCTCGCGCACCTCGGCGACGCGGTGCGCCTTGTAGGTGGGGATCAGGTCGACCCGCCACTGCGGCCGCCAGTCGGCGTCCATGCACGCGACCAACTGGTCGGGCCGGTGGTCCTTGACCAGCCGGTCGATGAATTCGAGCAGCCCGCGCACGGCGTTCACCGGCGTCCCGTCCGGTGCCTTCACGGACTCCGGGACGCCGAAGTAGGCGCGGAAGTAGAGCGAGGCGGTGTCGAGAAGCATCAGTCGTCCGGTCACGCCTCGCATCATGCCGCACCGCGCGGACAGAGCGGACAGTCAGGCGTCGGCGCGGTGCGGAAGCGAGAGCAGCCAGGCCCACCGCGGACGCTCCGTGACCAGCGTGACGGCGGCCACCACGGACACGAGCGCGGCGGCCCACAGCGGCATGATCCACCAGGCGGCGACCAGCGCACCGGCGAGCTGCGACAGCACGAGCAGGATCGTCACCCACCCCGGCACCGGCACGACCACCCGCTCCTTGTCACCCGGAGTGGCGAACACGGTCGGCAGACCGATCAGCACCACGAGCGACAGGACCGCCAGAACCCAGGAGTGACGGGCCAGCGCCCACGGCATGCCCACCCAGGCGACGAGTTCCGTACTGAAGCGAAAGACCGACGGCAGCCGGTCGTCAGGTCGTTCCACAGTGCCCCCCAGAGACTCGGGACGCGATCCTACGGCGCGAGTGACCTGAACCACGTTCCGTTTGCGCAGGACGGGCGGGGGCAGGTGCCGCCCGTCCTGCCCCCCATCGAGAGGTACGCGTGTCAGCCAGGCTAGAAGCCGAGCATCTGTACAAGGTGTTCGGCAGACGATCAGACCAGGCAGTGGAACGGCTCCAGCAGGGAGCCGACCGGGAGGAACTGCGCGCCGACGGCACCACGGCCGCCGTGATCGACGCCTCCTTCTCCGTCGCACCGGGCCAGATCTTCGTCGTCATGGGCCTGTCCGGCTCCGGCAAGTCCACCCTCCTGCGTATGCTCAACGGGCTTCTGGAGCCCACCGCGGGCCGCGTCCTCTTCGACGGTCAGGACCTCACCGCGCTCGGCGACCGTGAGCTGCGCGAAGTCCGCGCCCGCAAGATCAGCATGGTCTTCCAGCACTTCGCGCTGTTCCCGCACCGCAGCGTCCGCGAGAACGCCGCCTACGGCCTGGCCGTGCAGGGCGTGCCCCGCGCCGAGCGCGAAGCCCGCGCCGGCGAGGCGCTCGCTCTGTGCGGGCTGGCCGGCTGGGAGGACTCCTGGCCCGACGAGCTGTCCGGCGGTATGCAGCAGCGCGTCGGCCTGGCCCGCGCGCTGGCCACCGACGCCGACCTGCTCCTGATGGACGAGTCGTTCAGCGCGCTCGACCCGCTGATCCGCCGGGACATGCAGGACCAACTCCTCGAACTCCAGAAGTCGTTGAAGAAGACGATCGTCTTCATCACCCACGACCTCAACGAGGCCATGCGCCTGGGCGACCGCATCGCCGTCATGCGCGACGGCCGCATCGTCCAGACCGGCACCGCCGAGGACATCCTGCTCCGCCCAGCGAACGACTACGTCGCCTCCTTCACCCAGGACGTCGACCGCTCCCGGGTGCTGACCGCGAGCGCCGTCATGGACACCGGTGTCGACGGCCACGAGGCCGACTGCGCCTGCGCGACCGCCACACCGGAGATGCCCTTCACCGACCTCTGCGCCCTCAGCGCCCGCCTTCCGCACGCGGTCGCGGTGCTCGACGCGGCCGACGAGGTCGTGGGCGTCGTACCGCAGGAACGTCTCGTCGCGTTCCTCGGTGGGGACGACGCCGAGCAGGGGGAGGTGACCGCCTGTGCCTAGGCTTCCGCTCGGCGACTGGGTCGACTCCGGTGTCAACTGGCTCCTCGCTCACATGTCCTGGCTCTTCGACGCCATCAAGACCGTCGTCGAGGGCATGTACGACGGCATCAACGCGGTCCTCGGCGCCCCCGAACCGCTGCTCCTCGCGGGCATCCTCGCCGTGCTCGCCTGGTGGCTGCGCGGACTGGTCGCCGGCGTCTTGGCCTTCGCCGGATTCGTGCTGATCGACTCGCTCGACCTGTGGGACCGGGCCATGTCGACCCTGGCCCTGGTGCTCGTGGCGACCGTCATCGCCCTGGTGATCTCGATCCCGCTGGGCATCTGGGCGGCCCGCTCCAGGACGGTCAGCGCGATTGTCCGGCCCGCGCTCGACCTGCTCCAGACGATGCCGTCGATGGTGCTGCTGATCCCGGCGATCCTCTTCTTCGGCCTCGGCACCTCCGCCGGAGTCATCGCCACCCTGATCTTCGCGCTCGCCCCCGGCGTCCGCATGACCGAGCTGGGCATCCGCCAGGTCGACGCCGAACTCGTCGAGGCCGCCGAGGCGTTCGGCACCTCACCGCGCGACACCCTGCTCCGTGTCCAACTGCCCCTTGCACTCCCGACGATCATGGCCGGCGTCAACCAGGTCATCATGCTGGGCCTGTCGATGGTCGTCATCGCCGGCATGGTCGGCACCGGCGGCCTCGGCGGCGCGGTCAACGAGGCCATCGGCCAGCTCGACATCGGTTTCGGCTTCGAGGCGGGCGTCGGCATCGTCGTCCTCGCCATCTACCTCGACCGCATGACCGGCGCGCTCGGCACCCAGATCTCCCCGCTCGGCCGCAGGGCCGCCGCCAAGGCCCGCGCGGCGGAGAGCGTCAAACCGTGGAACTACCGCCCCCGCCCGGCGTTCGCCGTGATCGGCGTCGTCGTCCTCGCCCTGGTGGCGAGCGGCATCGGCGTCTTCGGCTCCTCGTCCGACACAACGACGACCGGCGTCGACGACATCGGCAAGGGCAAGAACATCACCATCGGCTACATCCCCTGGGACGAGGGCATCGCCTCCACCTTCCTCTGGAAGGAACTCCTGGAGGAGCGCGGCTACAAGGTCACCACCACCCAGTACGCCGCCGGCCCCCTCTACACCGGCCTCGCCACCGGCCAGATCGACTTCCAGACCGACGCCTGGCTGCCCACCACGCACGCCGAGTACTGGAAGAAGTACGGCAAGCGGCTCGACGACGTCGGCAACTGGTACGGCTCCACATCCCTGGAGCTGACCGTCCCGGCGTACATGAAGGACGTCAACACCCTCGCGGACCTCAAGACCCACGCCTCCGAGTTCGGCGGCAAGATCACCGGCATCGAACCGAGCGCCGGAATGATGGGCCTCCTGAAGACCAAGGTCCTCAAGGCGTACGGCCTGACGGGCTCCTACGACGTCGTCGACGGCTCGACCCCGGCGATGCTGGCCGAGCTGAAGCGCGCCTACGCCAAGCAGCAGCCGATCGTCGTCACGCTCTGGTCGCCGCACTGGGCGTACAGCGACTACAAGCTGAAGAAGCTCAAGGACCCGAAGGGCGCCTGGGGCAAGGGCGACGGCGTGCACACCGTGGCCCGCAAGGGTTTCACGGCCGACAACCCGGACGTCGGCACATGGCTGAAGGACTTCCACATGACCGAGGAGCAGCTCACCGGTCTGGAGGCGCAGATCCAGAAGTCCGGCAAGGGCCAGGAGCAGGCCGCCGTCCGCACCTGGCTGAAGCAGCACCCGGGGCTGGCCGACCAGTGGGCACCGGTCACGAAGAACCAGAAGAGCCAGGCGGCCGGGTGACCTGACAGTCCCGCAGCCGCCTCCCGGTGGGCTCCGCCGCACGTTCCCCCCTTCGTGCGGCGGGGCCCATCCTTTTCGTGCCGTCCCGGTACGAAAAGGATCCGGCCAACCACACAGCGCTACGAAGCCCCGTCGACCGGGCGGAGAAGTGAGCGGGAACACAGGCGACCGCGTACGCATTGAAGAGAGGGGAGAACTCCCGCGCCGATCGAGGGCCGGCGGGCCCTCGTCGCCTGGCCAGAACTGTGAGGTCCGATCGCACGCTGTGTGACGTGGATGTGACAGGCGCATGAAACGGTTTGCCGAACATGCGTAGGGTGCAGAGAAGTCATCAGAGGCAGTTTCAGAAGCAGCCGCCGAAGCGGCCGCGGACCGACGAGCGAAGGAGGGAGCCGGAGCGATGGGCGACCACAAAGAACAGCCCCTCCGGGTGGGCGCGGCCGTACGGCGGCGACGCCGCGCGCTGTCCCTGACCCTCGCCGTCGTGGCCGAACGCAGCGGCCTGTCGGTACCCTTCCTCAGCCAGGTGGAGAACGACCGCGCCCGCCCCAGCAGAAGCTCCCTGGAGAAGGTGGCCGACGCCCTGCGCACCACCGCCGTCGAACTCCTCGCCGCTGCCGACCCCGCGTGCAGCGTCGACGTCGTCCGCGCGCAGGACGCCGAGTCGGGGGTCGAACCCCTGATGCGGTCCCTTGTGCGGGGCCACCATCAGCTCCACGCCTCGGAGTTCACCGGCGACCATGACGCGGGACGCGAATTCCAGCACCGCAACGACGAGTTGATGTACATCGCGGACGGCGCCGTCGAGATCGAGGCCGAGGGACGCGCCTACCGCCTCGTGCGTGGCGACACGATGTACCTGACCGGCGGGGTGCGCCACCGCTGGCGCGCGACCGTGCCGGACACCCGGGTGGTCGTGGTCGCGGTGGCCGAGCACATCGAGGCGGTCCAGGACCGCCCGCGCTGATGCGCGTCGTCTCGCTCGTGCCGTCCCTGACGGAGGCGGTCGCCGTGTCGCTGCCGGGAGTTGTGGTCGGCGCGACGGACTGGTGCAGTCACCCGCCCGGGCTGGACGTCGCCCGGGTGGGCGGTACCAAGAACCCGAAGCTCGACCCGATCCTCGCCCTCGCCCCCGACCTGGTGGTCGCCAACGAGGAGGAGAACCGCGCACCGGACCTGACGGCCTTGCGCGCGGCGGGAGTTGAGGTCCTCGTCACCGAAGTGCGTTCCGTCCCGCAGGCGTTCAGTGAGCTGACCCGGGTGCTCGACGCGTGCGGGGCGCGGTCCCGCCCCCGCTGGCTGGACGAGGCGGAGCGGGCATGGGTGGAGCTGCCGCGACCGGAGCGCCGCAGGACCGCGGTCGTCCCGATCTGGCGCCGACCCTGGATGGTGCTGGGCCGGGACACCTTCGCTGGTGATGTGCTGTCCCGGCTGGGCGTCGACCACGCGTACGCGACGCACGCCGAACGCTATCCGCGCGTCACCCTGGACGAATTGCGGGCGGCGGAACCGGAGTTGGTGGTCCTCCCCGACGAGCCGTACCGCTTCATGGCCGACGACGGCCCCGAGGCCTTCCCGGGCCTGCCCTGCGCGCTCGTCGGCGGCCGGCACCTCACGTGGTACGGGCCGTCACTGGCCGAGGCGCCGCGGGTGCTGGCGGTGGCGCTGCGAGCGGCGCGAGGTTGATCTGTCCCCGGACCGCGTGTATTGCTGACGGTTCGGAGGTGTTTTCTGGCCTGCCCCACGCGCTCGTCGGCGGCCGGCACCTCACGTGGTACGGGCCGTCACTGGCCGAAGCGCCACGGCTGCTGTCCGAGGCCCTGCGAGCAGCTCACCGCTGAGCAGACCCTTCGCCGTGTGGACGGCGGCGGTGGCCCAGGCGGCGACCAGCACGCCGTACAGGACGACCGCGAGCCCGTCGTAGACGGCGAGCCCGGTGTGCCGGGCCAGGGCCTCGGCGCCGGTGACGCAGGTGCCGACCGGGAAGGTGAAGGCCCACCAGGTCATCGCGAAGCCCATGCCCCGGCGCCGGGCGCGGACGACATGCGCGGTGGCGAGGCCGAACCAGAGCAGCGCGAACCCCATGACGGGGACGCCGTAGAGGACGGCGAGGAGACCGAAGCCCTGGGCGTACGCGGCCGGTACGACTCCGGGGGCGAAGTCCGCGAACTTGCCGACGGCGGTGGTGGACTGGCCCAGCGGACCCAGCACCAGGAACAGCGTCGGGGTGAGCGCTAGGGCCTGTTCCAGGTTTCCCGTCGTCCGCCCGGAGGGCGGGCCCTGCGGGAAACCTGGAACAGGCCCTAGGGGCAGCGGGCCACCGGCGACGAGCCGGGCGAAGACCAGCGGCAGCATCAACAGGGTGGCCAGCAGGCTCAGTCCGAACATCGCGAAGCACGCGAGGAGAAGCGTCGCCCGGGCCTGCCCGGCCGGCAGATGCGGCACGAGGAGCGGGCCGAGGGCGGCGGACACCATCGGTGCGACGACGGGCAGCAGCCACACGGGGGTCGCCTCCGACGGGTGCACGTGATGCCGTACGGCCATCAGGTACGGGACGGCGACGGCGGCCGCGAGCCCGACGACCGTACCGACCGCGAAGAGCACCGCGTCGAGGAGGACCGCAGCCCGCACTCCGATCCAGTCCTGCCCGACCACCAGGGTGGCGCCGCCCACCGCCAGCAGGGCCATCGCGAGGCAGCCGTAGAAGGGCGCCGTCGCCGGGTCGAGGAGGTCGGCGCGGGCCTGGTCGCGGTGGTGGGTCCAGTGCAGGGTCCGGGCCGCGAGCAGGGCCAGGAGCAGGGCGAGCGAGAGGGCCCAGACGGCTGTGCAGGCCGTGCGCAGCCCCGGGAGATGGCCGGGGAGTCCGGCACCGGCCGTGGCGACGATGGCGGTGCCCATGACGGAGGCGTACCAGTTGGGTCCGAGGTGACGAACGGCGGTGACCATGCGTCCACCGTCTCGCCGACCGAGACGGCCGACCAGGGAGTATCTGTCTATGGGGACATAAACTGGATTTATGAGCAGCAGCAGTGAGGTGGAAGAGCCGCGGGAGGGGTCGATCGCGCACCGGGTGCCGGATCTGGGTGCGCTGGAACTGCTGCTGGCGGTGGCACGGCTCGGGAGTCTCGGCGGGGCGGCACGCGAGCTGGGGATCACCCAGCCGGCCGCGAGCAGCCGTATCCGCTCGATGGAACGGCAACTGGGCGTCGCCCTGGTGGACCGCTCACCGCGCGGCTCAAGCCTCACCGATGCCGGGGCCCTGGTCACCGACTGGGCCCGCCGGGTCGTCGAGGCGGCTGCGGCCTTCGACGCGGGCGCCCAGGCGCTACGGCACCGCCGTGACTCCCGGCTCCGCGTGGCCGCGAGCATGACCATCGCCGAGTATCTGCTCCCCGGCTGGCTCCTCGCGCTGCGCTCCCAACGCCCTGACACCGCGGTCTCGTTGCTGGCCGGCAACTCCGCGGCGGTCGCGGAACGCCTGCTGGCGGACGAGGCGGACCTCGGTTTCGTGGAGGGCCTGTCGGTGCCGCACGGCCTCGACTCCACGGTGATCGCCCACGACCACCTGATCGTCGTCACCGCCCCCACCCACCCCTGGGCCCGCCGCCGACGCCCCGTCCCCGCGGGGGAGTTGGCGTCGACGCCCCTGATCCTCCGCGAGAAGGGCTCCGGCACCCGCCAGGTCCTGGACGTGGCCCTGGGCGGCCTGGCCCGCCCGCTGATCGAACTCTCCTCCACCACGGCCGTCAAGGCATCGGCGGTCGGCGGAGCCGGACCCGCCGTCCTGAGCGAACTGGCGGTGGGGGAGGAACTGTCGACACGGAGACTCGTACGCATCCCGCTGGAAGGAGTCACTCTCGCCCGGGACTTGAGAGCGGTATGGCCGACGGGACATCGTCCGACGGGGCCGGCACGGGAACTGCTGTCGCTGACGCGGAGCTAGCGAGCCGCGGGCGGTGAAAACCCTTCGCGTGCGACCGCTCCCGACCGCCACCATGACCCGCATGCCGCCCACCGCCCCGCCCGCCACAGGTGTCCGAACTCCCTGGGAAGCGCTCCCCGGCCACCTTCACGACGCCGTCGCGCGCATCCTGGGCTCACGGGTGACCCATGCCGTCACTCAACCCGGCGGTTTCTCCCCGGGGACAGCCGCCCGCGTGCGCACCGCCGACCACACCCGTGCCTTCGTCAAGGCGGTGAGCGCCGAGAGCAACCCCCACAGTCCTGACTTCCATCGCGCGGAGGCCCGCAACGCCGCGGCCCTTCCGCCCGTGGTCCCCGCACCTCGCCTCCTCGGCACCTACGACGACGGCAACTGGGTGGCCCTGGTCTTCGAGGAGGTGGTCGGTCGGCAGCCTCATGTCCCTTGGCGGCGAGCCGAGTTGGAGCGGGTTCTGGGTGCCGTGGAGCGACTGGCCCGCACGCTCACACCGTCCCCCGTCACCGCCCCGTCGGTGGCCGAGAGTCTGGGCCACGACTTCGCCGGCTGGCGGCACCTGCTCGACGGGGAGACGGGTGACGTCACGGGACGACTCGATCCATGGGCGGTCGCGCACCTCGCGGAGCTGGCCGAACTCGCCTCCCCCTGGGCCGAGTCCGCGGCCGGCGACACCCTCGCGCATGCCGATCTGCGCGCCGACAACATGCTGCTCACGGACGATGGTGGGGTGGTCTTCGTGGACTGGCCGCATGCCGTCCGGGCCGCGCACTGGTTCGACCTGCTCGTCATGCTCCCGTGTGTCCGCGCCCAAGGCGGCCCGGATCCCGAGGAGTTGTTCACCCGGCACCCCCTGGCCGAGGACGCGGACCCGTCCGGTGTCACCGCCACCCTCGCGGCCCTGGCGGGCTACTTCGTCGGGCACGCGCTCAAGCCGTCACCGCCGGGCCTGCCCACTCTCCGCGCGTTCCAACGGGCTCAGGGAGACGCGGCCCTGGCCTGGCTCAGGAAGCGGCTGGACGTGTCGTAGCCGTCGCGGCCGCCTCCACCAACGCCCGCATCACCCGCAGGTCCTCGCCCATCTCGGGATGCCACTGGACGCCCAACACCCAGTGGGCGGTGGGGAGTTCGATCGCCTCGGGGGTTCCGTCCCCGGACCAGGCCGATACCGTCAGGCCGGTGCCCAGGCGGTCGGCGGCCTGGTGGTGGAAGGTGGGTACGGAGGCTTCTTCCGGTACGGCGGTCGCGTAGCGGGTGCCCGGTACCGGCTTGACCGTGTGGTGGCCGAAGACGCCCGGGGTCTCCGCGTGACCGTCCAGGTGCTGAACGAGGGTGCCGCCCAGGGCGACGTTCAGGAGCTGCAAGCCCCGGCAGATGCCCAGCAGGGGGACGCGGGCTGTCAACGCGGCCTGGATCAGGGCGAGTTCCCAGGTGTCGCGGGCGTGGGCGGGCGGGCCGGTGCGGGGGTCGCGCTCCGCGCCGTAGCGGGCCGGGTCGACGTCCGGGCCGCCCGCGATCACCAGGCCGTCGAGGCGGGCGACGGTCGCCGCGGCCTGCTCGGGGGAGTCCGGCGGCAGCATCATGGCCAGGCCGCCCGCACGCTGGACGAGCCGCGGATAGCCGGCCGGCAGCAGCGCCGCCTCCAGCTCCCAGATGCCCCAGCGTGCACCGTCCTCCAGGTATGTGCTGATGCCGATCAGCGGCCTGCCCGCCATGCTTTCCTCCGACCGCGAGGCGACGTGAATGGACTCGATGGGAACCATTGAACTACCCCACCGGTCACGCGAGGAACCCCCTCAGCAGTGCCGCCGTCCCCGCGCAGTGCTCCCGCATCATCTCCCGCGCCCCGTCCGCGTCCCCGTCCAGCACCGCCTCCACCAGCGCGATGTGCTGCCGCTGCGAGTGCTCCAGATTGCGGACCAGAAGCGGGATGCAGTCGAGGAGGTCGTTCACCGTGGCCCGCACCGCCGCGTACTGCGCGGTCAGGGTCGGGGAACCGCACAGCTCGGCCAGGGTCAGATGCAGCAGGGTATCCAGGCGGCGGTAGTCGGCGAGCGGGGCGTCGTGCGTGCGGGCCAGGGCGTCGCGCAGACGGCCCGCCTGTTCGTCCGTCAGGCCGTGGGTCGCGCACAGGCCGGTCGCGCCGACCTCCAGCACCTCCCGGAAGCGCAGCACGTCCTCGATGTCCACCGCGCTGACCCGCCGCCGCAGCTCGTCCTCGCCGCCGGCGTCCGACTTCGGCAGCACGAACGTCCCGCCGTAGCGCCCGCGCCGGGACTCCACCAGACCCTGGTCCTGGAGCACCTTCAGCACCTCGCGCAGCGTCACCCTGCTGATCCCGAGCCGCTCGGCCAGCTCCCGCTCGGCCGGCAACCGCTCGCCGCCCGGCACCAGCCCGAGCCGTACGACCTGCAGGATCTGCTCCAGCGCCTCTTCGAAGCCGTTGCCCGCCCGTACCGGCCGCAGGACCGGGGTCAAGCGGTCCTCAAGGCCGTCCTCCGCGCTCAGCGACATCTGGCGGCACCCCCTTCCCAAGCAATGGTTCTCCGCAATACCTTATGGTTTCCGGCCCGGTCGAAGAAGCGCGCAGCAGCCGAAGGAGCTTTCCCGTGGCAGACCGCACACCCCCGCTGAGCGTCGAGGAACTGCACGCCCTCGTCGCCAGTGACGAGATCGACACTGTCGTCCTGGCCTTCCCCGATATGCAAGGGCGGCTCCAGGGCAAGCGGTTCGCCGCCCGCTTCTTCCTCGACGACGTACTCCGGCACGGCACCGAGGGCTGCAACTACCTCCTTGCCGTCGACACGGAGATGAACACGGTCGACGGCTATGAGATGTCCTCCTGGGAGCGCGGTTACGGCGACTTCGCCATGCACCCGGACCTGTCCACCCTCCGCCGTGTGCCGTGGAACGCCGGCACCGCCCTGCTGATCGCCGACCTCGCCTGGAACGACGGGTCGCCGGTGGTCGCCGCACCCCGCCAGATCCTGCGCCGCCAACTGGAGCGCCTCGCCGAGCACGGTTTCACCGCGCAGGTCGGTACGGAGCTGGAGTTCATCGTGTTCAAGGACACGTACGAACAGGCCTGGGACGCGGGCTACCAGGGCCTCACCCCGGCCAACCAGTACAACATCGACTACTCCGTGCTCGGCACCGGTCGCATCGAGCCACTGCTGCGCCGGATCCGCAACGAGATGACGGCCGCCGGTCTCGTCGTCGAGTCCGCCAAGGGCGAGTGCAACCCCGGCCAGCACGAGATCGTCTTCCGCTACGACGACGCCCTCGTCACCTGCGACCAGCACGCCGTGTACAAGACCGGCGCCAAGGAGATCGCCTCCCAGGAGGGCGTCTCGCTCACCTTCATGGCGAAGTACAACGAGCGCGAGGGCAACTCCTGCCACATCCACCTCTCGCTCGGCGACGGCGAGGGCGGCAACGCCATGGCGGGCTCCGCCTCCGACCCCGGTGGCATGTCGGAGGTCATGCGGTACTTCCTCGCCGGGCAGCTCGCCGCGCTCCGCGACTTCTCGCTGCTGTACGCCCCGAACATCAACTCCTACAAGCGGTTCCAGCCGGGCTCGTTCGCGCCGACCGCCGTCGCCTGGGGCTACGACAACCGCACCTGCGCGCTCCGGGTCGTCGGCCACGGCCGCTCGATGCGCTTCGAGAACCGGCTGCCGGGCGGGGACGTGAACCCCCATCTGGCGGTGGCGGGACTGGTCGCGGCCGGCCTCTACGGCATCGAGCACAAGCTGGAGCTGCCCGAGCCCTGCGCGGGCAACGCCTACAGCGCCGAGTACGCGCACGTCCCCACCAACCTGCGTGAGGCCGCCGAGCTGTGGGAGAACAGCCCGATCGCCAAGGCCGCCTTCGGCGACGAGGTCGTCGCGCACTACCGCAACATGGCGCGCGTCGAACTGGAAGCCTTCGACGCCGCCGTCACCGACTGGGAGCTGCGTCGCTCCTTCGAACGTCTGTGAGGAACCCCTTGCCTGCCGAGCAGCATCTCGACGTACTGAACCCCGCCACCGAGGAGGTCCTCGCCACCGTCCCGGCCGCCACCGCGGCCGACGTGGACGCCGCCGTCGTACGTGCCGCGCGGGCCCAGGCGAAGTGGGCCGCGCTGCCGCCCGCCGACCGGGCCCGGCTGCTGCGCCGCTTCGCGACGGCGGTGGACGGACACCTGGAGGAACTCGCCCAGTTGGAGGTCCGCGAGGCCGGGCACACGGTCGGCAACGCCCGCTGGGAGGCCGGCAACGTCCGTGATCTGCTCGACTACGCGGCCGGGGGAGTGGAGCGCCTGACCGGTCGGCAGATCCCGGTCGCGGGCGGTCTCGACGTCACGATCCTCGAACCGCTGGGCGTGGTGGGCGTGATCGCGCCCTGGAACTTCCCCATGCCGATCGCCGCCTGGGGCACCGCACCGGCGCTCGCGGCGGGCAACGCGGTCATCCTCAAGCCGGCCGAGACAACCCCGCTGACCGCGCTCAGACTGGCCGAACTCGCCCTGGAGGCAGGCCTTCCCGAGCACCTCTTCCAGGTACTCCCCGGCCACGGCCCGGTCGCGGGCACCGCGCTCGTCGAGCATCCGGGCGTCGCGAAGATCGTGTTCACGGGGTCAACGGCCGTAGGCAAACAGGTGTTGGCGAAGGGGTCGGCGCTCCTCAAGCGCGTCACCCTGGAACTCGGCGGCAAGAGCCCCAACATCGTCTTCGCCGACGCCGACCTCGAAGCCGCCGCGGCCGCCGCCCCCATGTCCTTCCTCGACAACTCCGGCCAGGACTGCTGCGCCCGCACCCGCATCCTCGTCCAACGCGGCGCCTACGACCGCTTCCTGGACCTCCTGACCCCCGCGATCGAGGCGGTCACGGTCGGCGACCCGGCCGACGAGAAGACCGACATGGGCCCGCTGATCTCCAAGGTCCAATTGGAGCGCGTCCGTTCGTACGTCACCGACGACCTGGACGGCATCCGGGGCAAGGCGCCCGAGGGCCCCGGCTTCTGGTTCCCGCCCACCGTCCTCACCGGCGTCGACCCGCACGCGCGTGTGGCCGTCGAGGAGGTCTTCGGCCCGGTCGCCGTGGTCCTCCCCTTCGAGGACGAGGCGGAGGCGATCGCGCTCGCCAACGCCACCGACTACGGACTCGCCGGCTCCATCTGGACCCGCGACGTCGGCCGCGCCCTGCGCGTCTCCGGGGCCGTCCGGGCGGGCAACCTGTCCGTCAACTCCCATTCCAGCGTCCGCTATTGGACCCCCTTCGGCGGCTTCAAGCAGTCGGGGATCGGCCGCGAACTGGGCCCGGACGCGCTCACCGCCTTCACCGAAACCAAGAACGTCTTCATCAGCGACGTCGCCACCAGCACGGAGGGCCCAGCACAGTGACCGCAGAGATTGTCTGCCGACGACTCGTCGGCCGTACCGCCGTCATCACCGGAGCCGGCAGCGGCATCGGCCTCGCCACCGCGCGCCGGCTCGCCTCCGAGGGCGCGCATGTCGTCTGCGGCGACATCGACGAGACCCACGGCAAGGCGGCGGCCGACGAGGTCGGCGGGCTGTTCGTGAAGGTCGACGTCACCGACCCCGAGCAGGTCGAGGCGCTCTTCAAGGCCGCCTTCGACACCTACGGCAGTGTCGACATCGCCTTCAACAACGCGGGCATCTCGCCGCCCGACGACGACTCCATCCTCGACACCGGCCTGGAGGCGTGGAAGCGCGTCCAGGACGTCAACCTCACGTCCGTGTACCTGTGTTGCAAGGCCGCCATCCCGTACATGCGCCGCCAGGGCAAGGGCTCCATCATCAACACGGCGTCCTTCGTGGCGAGGATGGGCGCGGCCACGTCCCAGATCTCCTACACCGCCTCCAAGGGCGGGGTCCTCGCCATGTCCCGTGAACTGGGCGTGCAGTTCGCCCGCGAGGGCATCCGGGTCAACGCCCTCTGCCCGGGCCCGGTCAACACCCCGCTCCTCCAGGAGCTGTTCGCCAAGGACCCGGAGCGGGCCGCGCGCCGC
Organism: Streptomyces sp. NPDC005492; assembly: GCF_040605995.1. Taxonomy (NCBI): domain Bacteria; kingdom Bacillati; phylum Actinomycetota; class Actinomycetes; order Kitasatosporales; family Streptomycetaceae; genus Streptomyces; species Streptomyces sp. NPDC005492. The sequence goes on along the minus strand of NZ_JBEXDX010000012.1, from coordinate 118,164 downwards.
CTCGTCCACATCCCGGTCGGCCGCTTCGCGGAGGCGACCGAGATCGCCGCCGCCGTCGCGTTCCTGGCGAGCGACGACTCGTCCTTCGTCAACGCGGCCGACTTCTTGGTCGACGGCGGCATCGCCGGGGCGTACGTCACCCCGATGTGAGCCCTGAACCCCCGCCGGAGCGGGGGCAGTTGACGCGGCGAGCCATCACAGGAAGGTCATGCCCTCGCCGCGGTAGGTGGGGACGGTGGCCGTCACCCGGTCGCCCTCGATCAGGTGCAACGCGTCGAACCGCTCACACAGTTCACCCGCCTTGGCGTGCCGGAACCACACCTTGTCGCCGATGAGCAGGTCGTCGGCGGGCGCGCCGAGCAGCGGCGTCTGCACCTCGCCGGGACCCTCCTGGGGGTCGTAGCGCAGACCTTCCGGCAGGTACGGCACCGGGAGCCGGTCGGGGCCGGCGGCGCCGGAGGCGGGGTAGCCGCCGCCGAGGACGGTCACCACGCCGACGCCCGGGCGCCGTACGACGGGCTGGGCGAAGAGCGCGGCCGGACGGCCGGTGAAGGACGTGTAGTTGTCGAACAGGCGCGGCACGTACAGCCCGGAACCGGCCGCGATCTCGGTGACGGCGTCCTCGGCGGCGGTGTGCTGGACACTGCCGGTGCCACCGCCGTTGACGAACTCCAGATCCGGTACGACGGCCCGCACGGCCCGCACCACCTCCGCACGCCGCTCGGCGAGTTCACGCTTGGCGGTGGCCTGCATCAGCCGGATCGCGCGGGACCGGAAGGGCCGCCCGGCCACGGAGTCGCCGACACCGGCGATGTGCCCCTCGTAGGCCATGATTCCGACGACCTTGAAGCCCGGGCGGCGGGACACCGTCCGTGCGAGGTCGGCGAGTTGGGCGGGGGAGCGCAGCGGCGAGCGGAGCGCTCCCACGCGCACGCGGCCGCCGAGCAGCCGCAGCGAGGTGTCCAACTCCAGGCAGACACGCACGACTTCGCCGCCGCCGTCGCGGGCGTCGTCGATGAGCTTGAGCTGTGCCGGGTCGTCGATCATCACGGTGACGGCGGAGGCGAGCTTGGGGTCGTTGGCCAGCTCGCCGAAGGCGGCGCGGTCGGCGGAGGGGTAGGCGAGCAGCACGTCCTCGAACCCGGAGCGGGCCAACCAGATCGACTCGGCCAGGGTGAAGGACATGAGGCCCGCGAAGCCGTCCCTGGCCAGGACGCGTTCGAGCAGGTTTCGGCAGCGGACGGACTTGCTGGCGACGCGGATCGGCTTCCCGCCGGCCCGGCGGACGAGGTCGTCCGCGTTGGCATCGAAGGCGTCCAGGTCGACGATGGCGACGGGGGCGTCGAGGTGGGCGGTGGCCCGGTCGTAACGGGCCCGGTCGGCGGCGCGCGCAGTCATGAACGCAGCCTGCCAGACAGGATTACCGCAGGGTAGGGGGACGTTCCGGGCAGATGCCCCGGGGGCGCGGACTGGTTCCCGTTCGAGCGGGGGCAACCCGTAGAGTGACGCGCACGCACGGAGGAAACGCCGCCGGTCGTTCGACCGCGCCCGGGATGGCGGTCCGCCGCTGCGGGTATGCGTGCTCGGGACGAGTTTGTTTTTGTCTGCGTGCCGGGTGAGAGCGGGGTGGTCACCGGTCCGTATACGAGTCCGTATACGAGCAGGTGCGGGAGAACACCGGCCCGCGTACGTACGAACGGTGGCCCGGGTACGAGGAAACGGGGGGTGCATGAGCACGGAAGCGCGACGCGCCCCCGTACCACCGCGCCACACGACGAATGCGGCGGAGCCGCAGCCGTCCGACGATGCAACAGGCGAGGACTTGGACCAACCGCACTCCGGCCCCGTAGACACGTCGGGGTCCGCTTCGGGGGCAGATCCGATATCGGACGCGTCGCAGGGTGGGGCGGGGAGCGGCGCGCGGCGCGGCGAGGCCTGGTGGGACGAGGACGGCGACGATGCCCGTACCGTGTCCCGGGGCACCGACAGCCGACCGCGCTTCCCGGGCCTTCGGCCCTTCTCGCCCCGCGCCACCGACCCCGTGAGCCCACCCCCGCCACCGGCCTCGGCACGCTTCCCGGACACACCGCCCACGTCCGGCACCGACTCGCGCCGCCCCACACAGAGTTCCGTCCCGCCTCGGCCACCGCACCGCCCCACGGCGGGCACGCGTGACAACGAAGCACAGAGGGAGACCGGACCGAAGCCGTCCTCCCCCTTCTTCCGCCGCCCGACCACACCGGTCGGCTCGGACACCCCCCGCCGCCCTGAAGGCGAGCCGTCCGGCCGGCCCCGCTCGACGACGCCCCCCGCCACGGGTGAGGCATCCGACCAGCCCCGTCAGGCAGCACCTGCGGACTCCGCTGTCCCACCGCGCCCGGAGAGCAGGACCCCGCGTGGGCCGGCCGATCGGGAGCGGTACGTGCCCAGGCGTCCGGGGACGTCTTCCGATTCTGCGGCGACACCCGTCGACCCCGCCGTGCCGCCCCGTCCCGTATCCGAGCCCCGCCAGGAGACCGACCGGTTGCACTCCGGGGACGAGTCTCCGCGTGGGCCGTCCGATCGGGAGCGGTACGTGCCCAGGCGTCCGGGGACGTCTTCCGATTCTGCTGTTCCGCCGCGGCCTGCGGGCAGGACTCCCAGTGAGCGGTCCGATCGGCCGCACCGGGAGTCCGTCGGCACGGCGACACCCGTCGACCCCGCCGTGCCGCCCCGTCCCGTATCCGAGCCCCGCCAGGAGACCGACCGGTTGCACTCCGGGGACGAGTCTCCGCGTCGGTCGTCCGATCGGGAGCGGTACGTGCCCAAGCGTCCGGGGACGTCTGCCGGCTCCGCCGTGCCGCCCCGCCCCGCAGCCGACCCGCTGCCCCCCGAGGACGAGCCTCCGAGTCAGTCGTCCGACCGGCTCCGCCAGGACTCCGCCCGCCCGGAAACACCTCCCGGCTCCATGCCCCCCGAGTCGCCCTCGGAGAGCACCACCCAACTTCGGTCGGCCCCGCTGTGGCGAGGGGAATCGTTCGGGGACCCGACAGGTGGTGCGCCCACCCGGGGTGCGTGGTCGCCCTCCGCCGCCGGTGCGACCTATCCTCCCGAGGCTCCCCGGGGCGACGCCCACCTTGTCGGCTCCGCCCATGACGACCTCGGTACCGACACCCGCGCCTGGTCCCCCTCCGCCCCCGGTACCCCGACGCGCCCCGCGTCCGAGATGCCGCGCCCCGACCCCGCCTTTTCCTGGAGTTCGCCCGTGAACCCGGGTGGTGGGCGGCCCGTCGTGTCGTTCGGGGAGCCCGAGGGGTACGACGAGCGGGTGCGGGCGCGGCCGTTGGGAGCGCGGCTACGGTCCCGTACCGCCGCTGTTGCCGTCTGTGTCGTGCTCGGTCTCGGGCTCATCGGCGGTGCGGTGACCGGGAGTTGGCTCACCGGGGACGACGGGGTGGACAGCGGCGCCAGTACCTTCGCCGCTGCCGGCGAGTTGTGGCACAGCGTGCCCGTCGATGAGTTGTTTCCGCCCACCGTGCGGGGGCAGGGCGCGGGTCCCGGCGGCGCCGACCGCACCTGGACGCGGATCGCCGTGGCCCCCGACACGGGCTGCGCGGGCGCCTTCGACCCGCTGCTGCGCGACGTCCTCGCCCCCGTCGGCTGTCGGCGGCTCCTGCGCGCCACCTACACCGACGCCACCCAGAGCTACGTCACCACCGTCGGACTCCTCTTCACCAAGGCCGACATCACCGCGATGACCGCTCTCTCCACCCGGTTCAAGAACGAGAACCTCGCCAACCGGACCGACCTCATGCCCCGCCCGTACGCCGCCAAGGGCACCGTCGCCGCCGCCTTCGGCGCCGAACAGCGTGCCTCGTGGACCGTCTCCGTCCTCACCGACGCCCCCGTCGTCGTCTACGCCGTCTCCGGCTGGGCGGACGGCCGTAAGGTCGACGAACCGGAGCCCGCCGACGAGGCCGTCACCTCCGGTGGTACCGCCGCTCCCGCCCAGGCGGGTCTCGGCAACGAGGCGCAGGGCCTCGCCGACCGCGTCGAGCGGAGCCTGCGCAAGACCGTCGACTCACCCACCGAGAGCTCCAGCACCTCCGAGACCTCGAACGCATCGAAGACCTCGGAGGAGACCCCGTGAGCGTCACGTCCCGCCGGGCCGGTCTCCTGAGCGTCGCCCTCGCCGCCTCCCTCGCCCTGGTCCCGCCCACCGTCGCCCACGCGGACGGCATACGCGCCCAGGAATGGGCCCTGGACGCCATGCACACCCAGGAGGCCTGGCAGACCACCAAGGGCAAGGGCATCACCGTCGCCGTCCTCGACACCGGCGTCGAGGCCGACCACCCCGACCTCGACGGCAACGTCCTCACCGGCAAGGACATGGTCGGCTTCGGCGCGCAGCCGGGCGACCGGTCCTGGGCCCGCCACGGCACCGCCATGGCCGGCATCATCGCCGGGCACGGACACGGCCCCGGTGACGAGGACGGCGTCATGGGTGTCGCACCGGAAGCGAAGATCCTGCCCGTCCGGGTGATCCTCGAAGACGGCGACTCCGCCCGCGGCAAGGCCCGCACCACCCGGGGCAACGCCCTTGCGGACGGCATCCGTTGGGCCGCCGACCACGGCGCCGACGTCATCAACCTCTCCCTCGGCGACGACTCCGCCTCCGCCCACCCCGAGCCCGCCGAGGACGAGGCCGTGCAGTACGCCCTGAAGAAGGGCGTCGCCGTCGTCGCCTCGGCCGGCAACGGCGGCGAGAAGGGCGACCACGTCTCCTACCCCGCCGCCTACCCGGGCGTGATCGCCGCGACCGCCGTGGACCGCTTCGGCACCCGCGCCTCCTTCTCCACCCGCCGCTGGTACGCCACGGTCAGCGCCCCCGGCGTCAACGTCGTCATCGCCGACCCCGACCACAAGTACTACGAGGGCTGGGGGACCAGCGCCGCCTCCGCCTTCGTCTCGGGCGCGGTGGCGCTCGTCAAGGCGGCCCATCCGGGGCTCACACCGGCCCAGATCAAGAAGCTCCTCGAAGACACCGCCCGCAACCCCCCGTCCGGCGGCCGCGACGACTCCCGCGGCTTCGGCTTCATCGACCCCGCCGCCGCCATCAGGGCCGCCGCCCGCCTCAAGCCGGCCGCCCTGGCGTCCGCCGCCTACGGCAAGGAGTACTTCGGCTCCGGCCCGGACGCCGCCAAGACCGACAGCGACCCGTCCGACTGGGCGGGCCCCCTCGCAGGCAGCGTCGGCGGGGTCCTGCTCGTCGCGGCGGTCGTCCTGTGGCGCGGCCGACGCGGTCGCCGCGAGCCCTTCTAGACCACGACGAACAGCCGGTTGATCAGTCCGTCGCGGACGCGGAAGCCGACGTAGAGGAGCCGGCCCCGGCGAACGCCGCGACCCCCGCCTTCGCCGCCGCCTCGATCAGCGTGATCCCCTTGGTCTGCGTCGTGCTCCCCTTCGACAGCACGGCGACCAGGTATTCGTGACCGTCGTCCGCGGTGATCCGCCCGATGCTGTTGACGTCCCACAGCCCGGTCGTGCTCCGGGCCAGCCAGCCGTTCTTCAGCTTCCACCGCGCGCCGTCGGCCGCGGCCGACACACCCCACTGCTGGTCCGCCTCTATCTTCCCCATCAACCCCTGGAGGTACGACTGCGAGGCCGAGCTGAGCTTCGAGTCGTCCCCGAACACCTGCTGGAGCAGCGTGAGTTGATCGGCGGCCGTGGTCTGGGTCAGCCCCCAGAGCGGACCGGCGCCCCCCGTGGTGGCCGTCAGCCCGAACGTCTTGTTCGCCGCGTCGAGCCCGTCCGCCGTGCCGATGATGTTCCACAGCGCCGTCGCGGAGTCGTTGTCGCTGTTCTCGATCATCGCGGTGGCGTACGACTTCTCGGTCGCGGTCAACTGCCGCCCCGCGTCCTGCGCCTGGAGCAGCAGCGTCGCCAGGATGTCGACCTTGACGATGCTCGCCGTGTCGAAGGCCCCGTCGCCGTACATGGCGCTCTCGCCGGAGTCCAGGTCCAGCACGGCGACGGACACCCGCTGGTCGCCGGCCGGGGTCACCGACTTCATGGACGTGGCCAGCAGCGCTGCGTAGTCCACCGTCGGCTCCGTCACAGGTTCCACCGATGCCTCCCCGCTCCCCGACGCCGAGGCCGACGGCGTCGCCGCCGACGATACGGCGCCGGAGTGGGCCTGTGCCTTCACATACACGGTTCCCGCCGCCGTGACGCCCACGACGGCCACGGAGGCCAGGGCGACATAGACGAGCGGACGGCGCCGTGAGGGACGCGCGCGGTGGTTTCGGCGGGCGGCTCTGGAAGACTCCATGCCCGCGATCGTGGTGGCGGCGACTGTGCGAACCGTGAGATGAAAGTTAGATGTCTGTCAACTGTGTCTGAGAAACGTGTGAAACCTGTGTCCCCCGCGTTTCAGGACCCGCACAAGTCCAGCAGCATCCCCCCGATAGGGTCGGTCACCGTGGCGAACAAGAACATTCCCGACTCCGGTTACTCCGACGACGACGGCTCGGCCGATCCCCGGCTGAGCGCGGCGCTCGCCGCCTGGGCCGAGGACCGCACCGCCGTGGGCCCCGTGCTGGCGGCCCTCAAGGGCGCCCGGCTGCTGGTGCCCGTGGTGGCCGTGCTCGGTGAGGTCGAGGAGGACGGGAACGGACTGCGCCGCGAGAAGACCAGCGACATGGCCGTACCCACTCTGAAGGCCGGCGGCCGCACCGCCCTGCCCGCCTTCACCTCCACCGAGACGCTGGCCCGCTGGGACCCGGCGGCCCGCCCCGTGGCCGTACCGCTGCATCAGGCGCTGCAGGCCGCCGTGCACGAGAAGGCGGACACGATCGTGCTGGACCTGGCGGGTCCGGTGCCGTACGAACTGAGCGGGTCCGCGCTGCTCGCGGTGGCGGAGGGGCGGACGACCGCCGATCCGCTGACCGACCCGGCGGTGGTCGGGGCGGTACGGACCGCGGTGGCTGCCGAACCCGCCGTGCTCCGCGCCCATCTCGGGCCGGGGCAGGCCGACGGCACCCTGGCCCTCGTGCTCGACCCGTCGGCGCCCGCCGCCGAGGCCGCCCGCGCGGTGGCCCGGCGCCTGGCCGACGACGACACGCTGAGGGCCCGCCTGGTGCGCGGCCTCGACCTGGCACTGCTGCCGGCCGGGACGACGCCTCCGGGCGAGCCCCTGTATGTACGCGAGGGAAGTAGCGACTAGCCGTAGATCGGGCCCGTGTACTTCTCGCCGGGACCCTGGCCCGGCTCGTCGCGGACGAGGGATGCCTCGCGGAACGCCAGTTGGAGGGACTTCAGGCCGTCGCGCAGCGGGGCCGCGTGGAACGAGCTGATCTCCGTCGCGCTCGCGTCGAGAAGTCCGGCCAGGGCGGTGACCAGCTTGCGGGCCTCGTCCAGGTCCTTGTACTTGTCGCCCTCCTCGGTGAGCCCGAGCTTCACGGCGGCGGCACTCATCAGGTTGACGGCGACCGTCACGATCACCTCGACCGCCGGAACCTCCGCGATGTCGCGGGCCATGGCGTCGAAGTCGGGGGAGTCGGTGTTCGGGGACTCGGGGGGCGTGTCACTCATGCCCCACACGATAGGGCCCGGTGTACGGCGGTTCGCACCACCCCCGGGGAGCTGCTAACCTTGTGTGATGACCGGCCAGGCACTGGTGTGCCCGGCCAACAAGTGGAGGCTCCGATCTCCCACCTGACCGTCCTCACGGACGGCGGGTCACCCCGGTCAGGCGGTCGCCATCGTTCCGTACGGACGATGGAGTCGCCCGAAAGCGCGCCCCGCGATCATCGCGGCGGTGCTCCGGCAGTGTTTTGGAGCCCCGTCTTGTGATCGTCCGGGGCATTTTTCATGTTCCGGCGCGGTTGGGTCTGTCTAACAGAGACAAACGCGGCCGTCCGCCAGATGGCCGTGTGGTGCTAACCGAGGAGGATCCATCAGCACCGAGCCCCGTATCAACGACCGGATTCGCGTTCCCGAAGTGCGACTTGTCGGTCCGAGCGGCGAGCAGGTCGGAATTGTTCCGCTTGCCAAGGCCCTGGAGCTTGCGCAGGAGTACGACCTCGACCTGGTCGAGGTGGCGGCGAACGCTCGTCCGCCGGTCTGCAAGCTCATGGACTACGGGAAGTTCAAGTACGAGTCGGCCATGAAGGCCCGTGAGGCGCGCAAGAACCAGGCGCACACGGTCATCAAGGAAATGAAGCTCCGGCCGAAGATCGACCCGCACGACTACGACACCAAAAAGGGTCACGTCGTCCGGTTCCTCAAGCAGGGCGACAAGGTCAAGATCACGATCATGTTCCGTGGTCGCGAGCAGTCCCGGCCCGAGCTGGGCTACCGACTGCTGCAGCGGCTCGCCTCGGACGTCGAGGACCTCGGGTTCATCGAGTCGAACCCGAAGCAGGACGGCCGAAACATGATCATGGTTCTCGGTCCGCACAAGAAGAAGACCGAGGCGATGGCCGAGGCCCGTGAGGCCCAGGCGGCCCGCAAGGCGGAAGCGAAGGCCAACCCGGGCAAGTCGCAGAACGCCGCGGAGTCCGAGTTCGACGACGAGAACTCCGTCGACGAGGGCGCCGAGGCCGCCGAGGTCGAGACCGCCGAGGCCCCGGCCGAGGCTTCGGCCGACGCCTGATCCCCGGACGCCAGTCCGGGGACGTAACCGAAACAAGAGCGACGCTCCACCTGTGCCCGGTTTCACGACCGGGCACCGGAGCGCCACCGACGAGGAGATAACGGCGCTATGCCGAAGAACAAGTCGCACAGCGGTGCCAGCAAGCGCTTCAAGATCACGGGCTCCGGCAAGGTGCTCCGCGAGCGCGCCGGCAAGCGTCACCTGCTCGAGCACAAGTCGTCCCGTGTGACGCGTCGCCTCACCGGCAACGCCGAGATGGCCCCGGGCGACGCCAAGAAGATCAAGAAGCTTCTCGGCAAGTGACGTCTACGGCGCTCGACCTGAGCGCCGTACGTCTGGACCGGGACCCCATCGACACCGGGCCGTGTGAGTCCCACCACGGCCCCGCTACAAGGAGTTAAACAAGTGGCACGCGTCAAGCGGGCAGTCAACGCCCACAAGAAGCGCCGGGCGATCCTCGAAGCCGCCTCCGGCTACCGCGGTCAGCGTTCGCGCCTGTACCGCAAGGCCAAGGAGCAGGTCACCCACTCGCTGGTCTACAACTACAACGACCGCAAGAAGCGCAAGGGCGACTTCCGTCGGCTGTGGATCCAGCGCATCAACGCCGCTGCCCGCGCCAACGGCATCACCTACAACCGCTTCATCCAGGGTCTGAACGCGGCCAACATCGAGGTCGACCGCAAGATCCTCGCGGAGCTGGCCGTCAACGACGCCGGTGCGTTCGCCGCGCTGGTCGAGGTCGCCCAGAAGGCGCTGCCGAGCGACGTCAACGCGCCGAAGGCTGCGTGACGCTGCGCTGGCTTGAGCCGTGACTTGAAAGGACCCGCAGGTTTCCAGCCTGCGGGTCCTTTGCTGCTGGCCCGGCCCGGCCCGCGTTCGTTGTTCTGGTGCGGCCGTGTTGTGGCTGGTTGCGCAGTTCCCCGCGCCCCTAGGGGGTTGCGGTTGTCCTGAGATTTGAAGGTGAAGCAGAACATGCCCCCCCTCACCCCCGACCTCATCTCCCCCCGTTCCCCCCGCGTCTTGGCCGCCCGGCGGCTCGCGCGGCGGAACTTTCGGGGCAAGGAGCGGCTGTTCCTGGCCGAGGGGCCGCAGGCCGTGCGGGAGGCGGCGGGGTACGGGGACACGCTCGTCGAGCTGTTCGCCACGGTCGAGGCCGCGGAGCGGTACGCCGACATCGTGGGGGAGGCCCGCGTGGCCGGTGCCCGGGTGCATCTCGCCGACGAGCAGGTGATCGCCGACATCTCGACCACCGTCACCCCGCAGGGGCTGGTCGGGGTCTGCCGGTTCCTCGACACCCCCTTCGAGGAGATCCTCGAGGCCCGGCCCAAGCTCGTCGCCGTTCTGGCGAACGTTCGCGACCCCGGCAACGCCGGCACCGTCCTGCGCTGCGCCGACGCCGCCGGTGCCGAGGCCGTCGTACTGACCGACGCCTCCGTCGATCTGTACAACCCCAAGGCGGTACGGGCGTCCGTGGGCTCCCTGTTCCATCTGCCGGTCGCCGTCGGAGTGCCCGTCGAGCAGGCCGTGGCCGGGCTCAAGGACATCGGGGTGCGCATCCTCGCCGCCGACGGGGCCGGCACCGACGACCTCGACGACGAGCTGGACCAGGGCACCATGGGCGGCCCCACCGCCTGGGTGTTCGGCAACGAGGCCTGGGGGCTCCCGGAGGAGACCCGCGCACTCGCGGACGCCGTCGTGCGGGTTCCGATCCACGGGAAGGCCGAGAGTCTGAACCTCGCCACCGCCGCCGCCGTATGTCTCTATGCGTCAGCCCGTGCACAGCGCGCCTCCGGAGGGTGCCGCTCCGTCACCGACAGCTAGTAGGGTGACCAGCTCGGGGGCCACCTGCGCCGTATGAGAAGAGGTGGGGTACGGGGATGACTGTCGGCACCAGCAGCGCGCCGGGAGCACCGGGTGTGCCCCATCCGTCCGGGCCCCCGCACGGCGAGCTCGCGGACCTTGGCATCGACCCCGACGAACTGCCCGACGGCCTGGTGATCGCCGACGAGCACGGCCATGTCGTCTGCTTCAACGCCGCCGCCGAGCGCATCACCGCGACCGCCGCCTCCGACGCCCTCGGACAGCGACTGGAGAAGGCCCTCCCGTTAGAGGACCTCGAGGGCCGGCGCTGGTGGCAACTGACCGATCCCTACGGCGGGTTGGCGATCCGGGTCCGGCAGCCCGAGCGCAACCTGCTGCTGCCGGGCGGCCATGAGGTCCTCGTCACGGCGCGCTACGTCCGTACCGAACCCCTCGGTCCGGTCCGCCGCGTCGTCGTCTCCCTGCGGGACACCGAGGCGCGCCGCCGCACCGAGCGCAGTCACGCCGAGCTGATCGCGACCGTCGCCCACGAACTGCGCTCGCCGCTCACCTCCGTCAAGGGCTTCACCGCGACCCTGCTCGCCAAGTGGGAACGCTTCACCGACGACCAGAAGCGGCTGATGCTGGAGACCGTCGACGCCGACGCCAACCGCGTCACCCGGCTCATCGCCGAGCTGCTCGACATCTCCCGCATCGACTCCGGGCGGCTCGAGCTGCGCCGCCAGCCCGTCGACATGGGCGCGGCCGTCGGCCGCCACATCCAGGCGTACGTCGCCGCGGGGCAGACCGCCGACCGGTTCCTGCTCCGCGTCGAACAGCCGCTGCCCGATCTGTGGGCCGACCCCGACAAGGTCGACCAGGTGCTCAGCAACCTGCTGGAAAATGCCGTGCGCCACGGCGAGGGAACCGTCACTATCGACGTCACGGCCTCGGCGTCCCCCCGCGAGGGGGAGGAAACCGGCACATCGGTGACGGTGAGCGACGAGGGCACAGGCATCCCGGAGGAGTCCATGAACCGCGTCTTCACCCGCTTCTGGCGGGGCAGCAAGCGCGGTGGCACCGGACTTGGGCTGTACATCGTCAAGGGCATCGTCGAAGCCCACGGCGGCACCATCACGGTGGGCCGCGCCCCCGGCGGCGGCGCCGAGTTCCGATTTATGTTGCCCGTGGGCACCCCGGCGTATCTCCAGTAGCCGCCGACGAGGCCCCACGGGCGCGGTCACCTGTCTCACCCCCGTTAGACTCGGCCTTTGGCACCTTTGCGTCCCTCGATCGATGTGGACGATTCGTCTCCGAGTCGTCGACGGGGACCATCCGCCAGCCAACCGGAAGCACGGGAAGAGATGTCGGCACCGAATAAGTCGTACGACCCTGTAGAGGTCGAGGCCTTGAAACCGGAAGAGATCGAGCGCATGCGGGACGAGGCGCTCGCCGCCTTCGCGGCCGCCGGTGATCTCGACGCGCTCCAGGAGGCCAAGGTCGCCCACACCGGCGGCACCTCCCCGCTCGCCCTCGCCAACCGCGAGATCGGCGCCCTGCCCCCGCAGGCCAAGGCGGCCGCGGGCAAGCTCGTCGGTCAGGCCCGGGGCGCGGTGAACAAGGCCCTCGCCGCCCGCCAGGCCGAGCTGGAGGCCGACCGCGACGCCCGCGTCCTGGTCGAGGAGGCGGTGGACGTCACGTTGCCGTACGACCGCGTCCCGCCCGGCGCCCGGCACCCGCTGACCACGTTCATGGAGCGGGTCGCGGACGTCTTCGTGTCCATGGGATACGAGATCGCCGAGGGCCCCGAGGTCGAGGCGGAGTGGTTCAACTTCGACGCCCTGAACTTCACCCCGGACCACCCGGCCCGGCAGATGCAGGACACCTTCTTCGTCCAGGGCCCGAAGGGGACGGAAGGCGACGAGTCGGGTGTCGTCCTGCGGACGCACACCTCGCCCGTGCAGGCCCGCGCCATGCTCGACCGCGAGCCGCCGGTCTACATCGTGTGCCCCGGCCGCGTGTACCGCACCGACGAGCTGGACGCCACGCACACCCCGGTCTTCCACCAGATCGAGCTCCTCGCCATCGACGAGGGCCTGACCATGGCCGACCTCAAGGGCACCCTGGACCACATGGTGCAGTCGCTCTTCGGCGCGGAGATGAAGACCCGGCTGCGGCCGAACTACTTCCCCTTCACCGAGCCGTCCGCCGAGATGGACATGCTCTGCTACGTCTGCAAGGGCGAGTCCGTCGGCAACCCCGACCGCCCCTGCCGTACCTGCTCCTCCGAGGGCTGGATCGAGCTGGGCGGCTGCGGCATGGTCAACCCCCGTGTCCTCGTGGCCTGCGGGGTGGACCCGGAGAAGTACAGCGGATTCGCCTTCGGGTTCGGCATCGAGCGGATGCTGATGTTCCGCCACAACGTCGAAGACATGCGAGACATGGTCGAGGGTGACGTCCGGTTCACCCGGCCGTTCGGGATGGAGATCTGATGCGGGTCCCGCTTTCTTGGCTGCGGGAGTACGTCGACCTGCCGGCGACGGAGACCGGCCGAGACGTCCAGGCCAAGCTCATTTCGGTCGGCCTGGAGGTCGAGACCGTCGAGCAGCTCGGCGACGGCCTCAAGGGCCCGCTCGTCGTCGGCAAGGTCCTCACCATCGAGGAGCTGGAGGGCTTCAAGAAGCCCATCCGCTTCTGCACGGTCGACGTCGGCACCGCCAACGGCACCGGTGAGCCCCAGGAAATCGTCTGCGGTGCCCGCAACTTCGCGGTCGGCGACAAGGTCGTCGTGGTCCTGCCCGGCGCCGAGCTGCCCGGCGGCTTCGCGATCGCCGCGCGCAAGACCTACGGCAAGACCTCGCACGGCATGATCTGCTCCGGCGACGAGCTGGGCATGGGCGACGACGGCTCCCACGGCATCATCGTCCTGCCGCCGGAGCACGAGGTCGGCACCGACGCGATCGAGCTGCTCCAGCTCGTCGACGAGGTCCTCGACATCGCCGTCACCCCCGACCGCGGCTACGCCCTGTCGATCCGCGGCGTCGCCCGCGAGACCGCCATCGCCTACGGCCTCCCGCTGCGCGACCCCGCGCTGCTGGACGTGCCGCAGCCGAACGCCTTCGGGTATCCGGTCCAGATCTCCGACCCGATGGGCTGCGACCGCTTCACCGCCCGCACGGTGACCGGCCTCGATCCCGAGGCCCGCTCCCCGCTGTGGCTGACCCGCCGCCTCCAGAAGGCCGGCATGCGCCCGATCTCGCTCGCCGTCGACATCACCAACTACGTGATGCTGGAGCTGGGCCAGCCCCTGCACGCCTACGACCGCTCCCGCGTCCAGGGTCCGATCGGTGTGCGCCGGGCCGAGCAGGGCGAGAAGCTCACCACCCTCGACGGCGTCACGCGCACGCTGGACGCCCAGGACCTGGTGATCACCGACGACCGCGGCCCCATCGGCCTCGCGGGCGTGATGGGCGGCGCCAACACCGAGATCGACGACACCGAGGGCACCACCACCGAGGTCGTCGTCGAGGCCGCCCACTTCGACGCGCTCTCCATCTCGCGCACGGCCCGCCGCCACAAGCTGGCCTCCGAGGCGTCCAAGCGCTTCGAGCGCGGTGTCGACCCGCAGGCCGCGTCGGCCGCCGCCCAGCGCACGGTCGACCTCCTGGTCCTCCTCGCCGGCGGCACGGCGGACGCCGGTGTCACCGAGGTCATCGCGCCCTCGGCCCCGCACACCATCACCATCCCGGCCGACCACCCCGACAAGGTGGCGGGCGTCGACTACGGCCGCGAGACCGTCGTACGGCGTCTCCAGGAGGTTGGCTGCGACGTGTACGGGCAGGACGAGCTGATCGTCACCGTCCCGTCCTGGCGCCCCGACCTCACCGACCCGAACGACCTGGCCGAAGAGGTCATCCGGCTCGAGGGCTACGAGAACCTGCCCTCTACGCTCCCCAAGCCCCCCGCGGGCCGGGGCCTGACCGACCGCCAGCGGCTGCACCGCCGGGTCGGCCGCGCGCTGGCCGGTGCCGGTTATGTGGAGGCGCCGAACTACCCCTTCGTCGGCGAGCACGTCTTCGACCAGTTCGGCCTGGCCGCCGACGACCCGAACCGCAAGGTCGTCAAGCTGGTCAACCCGCTCTCCGACGAGGAGCCCGCGCTCCGCACGACGCTGCTCCCGGGCCTGCTCGGCGCGCTGCGCCGCAACGACGGTCGCGGCAGCCACGACCTCGCGCTCTTCGAGACCGGGCTGGTCTTCCACCCGCGCGAAGAGCTGAAGATCGCCGTACGGCTGCCCGTAGACCGGCGTCCGACCGACGAGGAGATCGCCTCTCTCACCGAGGCGCTCCCGCTGCAGCCCCGGCACGCCGCCGTCGTCCTCACGGGCGCCCGCGAGCAGGCCGGCTGGTGGGGCAAGGGCCGCCCGTCCGACTGGGCCGACGCCGTCGAGTCGGCGCGCGTCCTCGCCCGCGAGGCCGGCACCGAACTCCTCGTCCGCAAGGGCCAGTACGGCCCCTGGCACCCCGGCCGCTGCGCCGAACTCGCCGTCGTCGTCGAGGGAGTCGAGCAAGTCATCGGCCACGCCGGTGAGTTGCACCCCGGTGTCCTGAAGACCCTGGGGCTGCCCGCGCGCACCAGCGCGATGGAACTGGACCTGGACGTCCTGGAGTCGGCGTCGGCCGGCGTCCCGAAGGGCCCGAAGATCTCCACGTTCCCGGTCGCCACACAGGACGTCGCGCTGGTGGTCGACACCTCGGTCCCGCACGCGGAGGTCGAGGCGGCGTTGCGCGAGGGCGCCGGTGAACTGCTGGAGTCCATCCGCCTGTTCGACGTGTACGACAACGCCGCACAGCTCGGCGAGGGCAAGAAGTCCCTCGCCTACGCGCTGCGATTCCGTGCGGCGGACCGGACGCTGACCGTCGACGAGGCGTCGGCGGCCCGGGACGCGGCGGTGGCGCTGGCGGCGGAGCGAACGGGAGCCGTGCTGAGGGCCTGACTCCGCATCGGGGCTGCCCCTACCTGCGTAAATGCATAAATGCAGCTACCGCGTGTCACCTCACTCGTTCGGGTGAGAAGTTCGGGCGATCCGGCCCGATCGGGGCATGCGGTCGACAGAATCGGACCGGCCTTTCGGGGTCGGTCCGATTGCGCTGTCGGGGCCTATTTGGGGGGCCACAGGCATGATCCGCATCAAGGCTGGGGTTCCCCGCAGGCCACGCCCGAGGCCGCGCGCCCGCCGTCCACTGCGCCGGGCGCTCGCTCTTGGGCTGCCCACGGTCTGGGGAGCCATAGCGATCACCTACAAACTCAGCTGCCCGCTCGCCCAGCAGACCGGCCTCGGCGCACGCATCATCACCAGTGCCGTGTTCTTCGCGGTCGGCACCGGTCTCATCGTCCAGGTCCGCCGCTCCCTGCTGCGTGAACTCCGGCAGATCCGCCAGATCGCCGGCGCCGCCCAGAGCGCGCTGCTGCGCCCACTGCCGCCCCGCCTGGACGGCCTGAACATCGCCGCCGCCCAACTCTCCGCCGAGCGCGGCGCGGTGGTCGGCGGCGACCTGTACGAGGTGATCGCCACCGAACACGGCGTCCGGGTCGTGATGGGCGACGTGCGCGGCCACGGCATCGCCGCGATCGGCACGGTCGCCGCCGTCCTCGGCAGCTTCCGCGAGGCCGCCCACGACGAACCCGACCTGCCCGGCGTCCTGCACCGCCTCGACCGCGCCCTCGCCCGACACCTCCGCGAACGAGCCCGCGCGGAACACCCCGCGTCGGGAGCCCTGGACCCCGAAAGCCCGGTGGCCGAGGAGTTCGTCACGGTCCTGCTGCTGGAGATCGGCAGGGACGGCGAGATCCGCGCCCTCAACTGCGGCCATCCATGGCCGTATCTGCTCAGCGGGGGAGGCGTGCGGCCGGTGTCCCGCACGGACCCGCTCCCGCCCCTCGGCCCGTTCCCACTCCCGACCGAGCTACCGTACGTCCGCTGCGGCCAACTCCTCCCGGGCGAGGCGCTGTTCCTCTACACGGACGGGGCGGAGGACGCGAGGGACGGGCGGGGCCGCTTCTTTCCGTTGGCGGAGGTCCTGGCAGAGACGGCAGCCCAACACCCGCTCCCCGTACCCCAGTCGGTCCTGGGCTCGGTCTTCACGGCACTACTGCGTCATACGGGCGGCACGCCGACGGACGACGTAGCGTTAATGGTCCTTCGAAATGACCGAAGGCCCACGGTCAGCGCCCCGATAGGGGCGCGGGACGGTGACATCAGCGGCTCCGCCGCGCGGGCGCACCCAGCAAAAACCCACCCGCAGCCAACAACCCACCTGTAAGTAACCCCGCTGTAGTTACCCCGCCTCAGCCAGCGCAGCGCTCCGCAAAACCGGGCCGCCGCACTTACGAGGGGGAGCCGGCGGCCCGGCCGGCCTCTTGCGAGGCAATCCAGTCAACCGGTACGAAACTCTCCGCGACAGTGCGCACACACCGCGGATTCGCGCACTCCGTTCACACCCGGTGTGAACCGAACCGCACTACTCTGTCCGCACCGAGTCACCCGGGGGGCCATCCATGCAGCCCAACACACTCCTCGATGCCATCCTCGACGAGGCGGGCATCTCGCACGCGGGACTGGCCGCACATGTGAACCAGGCCGGCCGCGCCCGGGGACTCGCGCTCCGGTACGAACACACCGCCGTGGCACGGTGGTTGAAGGGCCAGCGGCCGCGGGGCCAGGTGCCCGACCTGATCTGCGAGGTGCTCGCGAGCCGTCTGCACCGGCCCGTCACGCTCGACGACATCGGCCTCGGGGTACCCGGCGAACCCTCCACCCCGCACAGCACCTCCCTCTCCGGCTTCGTCGAGCGGGCCACCGCCCTGTGGCGCTCCGACGAGCAGCAGCGCCCGCACATCCTGGGCGCGCCCGCGGTCACCGGAACGCCCGCGGTCATGCCGGTGTGGGAGTGGGAGAACCCGCCCGACGACGTCGACGTCTCGCGCGGCGGCCGGCACCGGGTGAGCATGGCCGACATCGAGATGCTGCGCGCGGCCCGCGCCCACTACGAGCAGATGTACCGCAAGGCCGGTGGGGTGGCGACCCGCACCCGCATCGTCGGCTTCCTCAACTCCGAGACCGCCCCGTTGCTGCGCGGCAGCTACACCGACGCCACCGGCCGCCAACTGCACCGGGCCACCGGCGGGTTGGTGGCGATCGCGGGCATCTGCGCCTACGACTCCGACGCGCACGGACTCGCGCAGCGCTACTTCCACCAGGCGCTGAGGCTGGCAAAGGCCAGCAACGACAGGGGACTTGGGGCGTATGTGATCGCGCTGCTCGTCAACCAGTCGCTGTTCATGCGGGAGTTCCGTCAGGCCGTCGCCTTCGCGGAGGCCGCGCTGCGCGCCGCGGGGCGGCAGATCACGCCGGCGCTCGCCTCCGACCTGTATGCCATGCAGGCGAAGGCGTACGCACACCTCGGTGACGGCACGAGCGCCCTGTCCTGCATCCGGCGGGCCGAGCAGGCCGCCGAACGCATCCGGCGCGGATACGAACCCGACGAGACCGGCTATGTCCAACCGGGACTGGTCAACGTCCAGGTGGCGGAGGCGCTGCTCAGCCTCGGTGATCTGACGGCGGCGGGGGAGCACGCCACGGCGGCCGTGGACACTCCGGCGCACGACCGGGGCCGGGTGCACCGGCTCGCGATGCTCAGCCAGATCGAACTCCGCCAGGGAAACGCGGACAAAGCGGTGGCCACGGCGGTGCAGATGGCCGAGCAGGCCCGGGGGATGGAGTCCCAGCGACTGCGCGACAGACTCCGCGCGGTACGCGAGTACCTGGTGCGCAGCGACTGCGCGGGTACGGCCGAGGTGGCCGAACTCATCGACGGAGCACTGCGCGTACCGCTGTAGACCCACGACTCGTAGACGTACACGACACAGTCCCTGCTGCGATATTGCCACTTACTCGACGGAAGGTGGCAGAACCGTGCAGTGGACGAAACAGAACGAACAAACTGTGTACTCAAACCGCTGGTTCAGCGTCAATCTCGCGGATGTCGAACTACCCGACGGCCGGCACCTCGACCACTTCCTGATCCGGCTGCGCCCGGTGGCCGTGGCGACGGTGGTCAACGAGGCGAACGAAGTACTCCTCCTATGGCGGCACCGCTTCATCACCAACAGTTGGGGGTGGGAACTCGCGGCGGGGGTCGTGGAGGACGGCGAGGACATCGCGCGCGCGGCCGCCAGGGAGTTGGAGGAAGAGACCGGCTGGCGGCCGGGGCCTCTGCGCCACCTGATGAGCGTGGAACCGTCCAACGGGCTCACGGACGCCCGGCACCACATCTACTGGGCCGACGAGGGCGAGTACACCGGACACCCCGTGGACGACTTCGAGTCGGACCGCCGGGAGTGGGTTCCGCTCAAACTCGTACCCGACATGGTCGCCCGCGGGGAGGTCCCGGCCGCCAACATGGCGGCCGCGTTACTGCTGTTGCACCATCTCAGGCTCGGGCAGGACGCTGTGCCCCGATCCCCCCACCGGCGTCCGGGTAGTTAGCGTCCGAGTGCCTGCCAGACCGTGACGACGAGGGCGCCCACGGCGGTCAGTGCGGCGATCGCGGGCAGCGGCCAACGGGTGTGCTCCAGTGCGACGATACGTGCGCTCAGGTCGTCCAGTTCCTTGTCCGTCTCCTCGGTGCGATGGCTGAGCAGGGCCAGCCCGCCCTCGACGCGCGCGTAGGCGACGTCGAGGCGGCGGCGTAACTCTGCGAGTTCTCCATGGACCACGGGATGCTCGGGGTCGGCGGTCACGGGTCCGCTCCTTTCCGTAGTCGGAACATCCCTTGCATGCGCATGAAGAGTCAACTCGCCTGGTGGGCACGGGGGGAGAGTGTGCGAGCGGCATATGCGGGCCCGGCGCGCACACGGTGTGTGAATGCCGCGGGCCCGGCACTCCGAAGAGTGCCGGGCCCGTAACGGCCGGACTGTCACGGTGAGTTGCTCCGCGCGGCGGGCGCTCAGCCGTAGGTGTAGAACCCCGAGCCGGACTTCCGGCCCAGGCGCCCCGCGTCGACCATGCGCTGGAGCAGCGGCGGAGCGGCGTACAGCGGCTCCTTGTACTCCTCGTACATGCTGAACGCGACCGAGGCGACCGTGTCCAGACCGATCAGGTCGGACAGCTTCAGCGGGCCCATCGGGTGGGCGCAGCCCATCTCCATGCCGTTGTCGATGTCCTCGCGGCTGGCGATGCCCGACTCGAACATCCGGATCGCGGAGAGGAGATAGGGGATCAGCAGCGCGTTGACCACGAAGCCGGAGCGGTCCTGGGCGCGGATCGCGTGCTTGCCGAGCACCTTCTCGGCGAACAACTGGGCGCGGCCGAGGGTGCCCTCGGACGTGGTCAGCGCCGGGATCAGCTCGACGAGCTTCTGCACCGGGGCCGGGTTGAAGAAGTGGATGCCGACGACCTGGTCCGGGCGTGAGGTGGCGACCGCCAGCCGCACCAGCGGGATCGAGGAGGTGTTGGAGGCGAGGATCGCGTCGGGGCGGGTGACGACCTGGTCGAGAACCTGGAAGATCTCGGTCTTCACCTGCTCGTTCTCCACGACGGCCTCGATCACGAGGTCGCGGTCGGCGAACTCGCCGAGGTCGGTGGTGAAGCTGAGCCGCGCCTGGGTCTCCGCGAGTTCCTCGGCGGAGATCTTGCCGCGTTCGGCGGCCTTGGTCAGCGAGTTGAACAGCCGGGTCCGGCCGATCTCCAGGGCCTCGCCGGTGGTCTCGGCGACCTTCACGTCCAGGCCGGCGCGGGCGCACACCTCGGCGATACCGGCGCCCATCTGGCCGCAGCCGACCACTCCGACGCGCTCGATGTCGGTCACATCGTCCCCTTCGCTGAGATCTGGCGGTGGCAGACCCCGTCGTTCGGCGTCTGCTCCGATCGTGCACGTTACCCGCAAGTATCGATGATCGATCGCCGGGGTCGGGCATTCTGGGGCGCGGGAACGATCCGTGACGGCACGGATCCACAGCGTATGGGGGTGTGCAGATGGGGCGATTGTCACGTCGGGCGTTCGCGATGGCCGCGCTGTCGACACTGGGGACCACGGGCAGCGCGTCGGCCGAGCCGAGGCGTCCGCGCGCGGTCACCGAGATGCGGGGCGTGTGGCTGGCGACGGTGGTCAACCGCGACTGGCCCTCCCGCCCGGGCCTCCCGGCGGAGCGGCAACGCACCGAACTGATCGCCCACCTCGACACGGCGGTCCGCAACCGGCTCAACACGGTGATCTTCCAAGTCCGGCCCACCGCCGACGCGTTGTGGCCCTCGCCGTACGAGCCCTGGTCGCAGTACCTGACCGGCACCCAGGGTGTGGCCCCCGGCTGGGACCCGCTGAAGACGGCCGTGGAGGAAGCGCATGTGCGGGGCCTGCAACTGCATGCCTGGTTCAACCCGTACCGCATCGCGAACAACACCGACCCGACGAAGCTCGTCGCCTCGCACCCCGCCCGCAAGCATCCCGACTGGGTCGTGACGTACGGCGGGAAGCTCTACTACAACCCCGGGCTGCCCCAGGTCCGCACCTTCGTCGAGAACGCGATCCTCGACGCGGTGCGCAAGTACCCCGTGGACGCGGTCCACTTCGACGACTACTTCTACCCGTACCCGGTGGCCGGCCAGACCTTCGACGACGACGCGGCCTACGACCGGTACGGCGGCGGCTTCGCCGACCGGGCCGCCTGGCGCCGCGACAACATCGACCGGCTGATCCGCGAGACGGCCGCCCGCATCAAGCAGATCCGCCCGGGCACCCGCTTCGGGATCAGCCCCTTCGGCGTGTGGCGCAACGCCGCGACCGACCCGCGCGGCTCGGACACCCGGGCGGGAGTGCAGACGTACGACGATCTCTGCGCGGACACCCGCAAGTGGGTGCGCGAGGGGTGGATCGACTACATCGTCCCGCAGTTGTACTGGAACATCGGCCTCGCCGCCGCGGACTACGCCAAGCTGCTGCCCTGGTGGGCGGAGGTCGCGCGGGGTTCGCGGACGCGGCTGTACGCGGGTGAGGCGCTGTACAAGGCGGGCGACCCGGCGCAGTCCGCGGCCTGGCAGGATCCGGCCGAGCTCTCGCGGCACCTCACGCTGGCCGACCGCTACCCACAGGTCGGCGGGCATGTCTTCTTCGCCGCCCGGGAAGTGGCGGTCGACCCGATCGGAGCGATGGCGCGCGTGGTCGCCGACCACTACCAGCGGCCGGCGAAGCCTCCGCGCTGATCTACCTTCGCGCTTCCGGGTGTTTGATCTCGCAGTCGGGGCCGGGAGACATCACGGCCTCGTGTCCGTCGGGGAAGCGGACGCGGTAGGGCGGATTGCCCTCCGTGCCCATCACCTCGACGACCTCCGAGACCTGGTCGTGCTGCCCGACCACTCTGCCGTGCTGGACGAGCCGGTCGCCCACGGTCGCACGCATCTGCAAGCGCCTCCTCACCGAGTCCGGGAGCAGCGGTCCATGCTCTTCGAGTCTACGGCGGCACGCCCGGCCGGGACCGTGACGTGCGTGCCCCTCAACTCCGGGCCCGCTGCGTGACGGCGATGCACACCAGCACGGCCGCCGCGGTCAGCGGTGCCGCCACGGTCAGATGCTCGCCGAGCAGCAGCACCGACCACACCAGTGTGAGCAGGGGCTGGGCCAACTGCAACTGGCTGGCCTTCGGGACACCGATGGCGGCCATGCCCCGGTACCAGACGACCAGGCCGACGAACTGCGAACCCGCCGCGACCCACAGCACCCCGGCCACGCTGTGCGCGGTGAGCTGCGGGGTGTCGTACGACAGCGCGACCGCGGCGGCCGGCACGCTCACCGGCAGACACAGGACCAGCGCCCAGGCGATGACCTGCCAGCCGGGCATGATCCGGGCCAGTCGGCCGCCCTCGGTGTAACCGGCCGCGCAGACCAGCAGCGCCGCGAGGAGATACAGGTCGGCGCTGGTCACGGCGCCGCCGCTCTGCTGGACCGTGAAGGCGAGGACCGCGCCGGCGCCGGCGAGCGCGGCCGTCCAGAAGGTGCGCGAGGGGCGGATGCCGGTGCGCAGCGCGGACAGGGCGGCGGTCGTCAGCGGCAGCAGGCCGACCACGACCGCAGCGTGCGCGGTGGTCGACGTCTCCAGGGCGAGCGTGGTGAGCAGCGGGAAACCGACGACCACTCCGCCCGCCACGACAGCCAGCCCCGCCCAGTGCCGACGGGCGGGCACGGGCACGCGCAGCACCAGCAGACAGCCGCCCGCGAGAACCGCGGCGAGGACACTGCGCACGGCCACCAGCGACCAGGGACCGAAGCCTTCGAGCCCCCACGCGGTGGCGGGGAAGGTGAGGGAGAAGGCGATCACACCGAGCGCGGCGAGGACCGTACCGGCGGGGGCCTTGGCCTCCTCGGTGGTGGGGGAGGTGCTGACCGCTATCGGTCTGGTGGCAGTAGCGCTATCGTGTGCTCTCATGCAAGAGCGTAGCAGTGTCGGTGAACTGGCCAGCCGTCTGAGGGAGGAACTCAACCGCTACTCTCCCGGTGGAAAGCTGCCATCGAGCCGGGCGCTCGTCGAGCGGTTCCGGGTGAGCCCCGTGACCGTCTCCCGCGCCCTCGCGCAGCTCGCCGCCGAGGGACTGGTGGTCACCCGGCCCGGCGCCGGCGCGTTCCGCGCCGTCCCTCGATCCGCCACCACCCTCGCGGGAGACACGTCCTGGCAGGAGGTCGCCCTGAGTGCGGACGGCACCGCCGAGCTCGTCCCCCGCACGGTGGACGCGTCCGGCGTCCTGGCCACGCTCGCCGTCCCGCCGCCCGGGGTGATCGAGTTCAACGGCGGCTATCTGCACCCCTCCCTGCAGCCCGAGCGGGCGATGGCCGCGGCCCTGTCCCGGGCCGGGCGCCGACCCGGCGCGTGGGGCCGGCCGCCGATCGAGGGTCTGCCGGAGCTGCGTGAGTGGTTCGCGCGCGGCATCGGCGGAGCCGTCACCGCGGCCGACGTGCTGGTCAGCGCGGGCGGCCAGACCGCGCTGACGACGGCACTGCGCGCGCTGGCGCCCCCCGGCGCACCCGTTCTCGTCGAATCCCCCACGTATCCCGGCATGTTGGCGATCGCGCGGGCGACCGGCATGCGGCCGGTCCCCGTGCCGGTCGACGCGGACGGTGTCCGCCCGTCCCTGCTCGCCGACGCGTTCCGCGCGACCGGCGCCCGGGTGTTCGTCTGCCAGCCCCTGTTCCAGAACCCGACCGGCGCCGTCCTGTCCCCGGCCCGCCGTCCGGAGGTCCTGCGTATCGCCCGTGACGCGGGCGCGTTCGTCGTCGAGGACGACTTCGCGCGCCGGATGGTGCACGAGGACGCGGGCCCGCTGCCGCGCCCGCTGGCCGCCGACGACCCCGACGGAGTCGTCGTCCACGTCGGCTCCCTCACCAAGGCGACCTCGCCCAGCTTCCGGGTGAGCGCCCTCACCGCGCACGGCCCGGTACTGGAACGCCTGCGCGCCATCCAGGTCGTCGACACCTTCTTCGTCCCCCGCCCGCTCCAGGAAGCGGCCCTCGAACTCGTCGGCTCACCGGCCTGGCCCCGTCATCTCCGCGCCATCTCAACCGAGTTGAAGACCCGCCGGGACGCGATGACGACCGCGCTGCGCCTCGAACTCCCCGCCTTCTCCCTCCCGCACATCCCCTCCGGCGGCTACCACCTCTGGCTCCGCCTCCCCGCCGGCACGGAGGAACAGCCCCTGGCGAACGCGGCCCTGCGCCGAGGCGTCACCATCACCCCTGGCCGCCCCTACTTCAGCGCCGAACCCCCGGCCGCCCACGTCCGGTTGAGCTTCGCGGCCGTCGCGGGGACGGGTGAGATCGCGGAGGGTGTACGCCGACTCCGGGCGGCCTGCGACGAGGTCCTCTAACGCGGAGGCAGCGGCACCAGTCCGCCGGTGAACTCCAGCGACGCGAACAGCTCCGGCGTCAGGCGGATCCCGGTGAGGCGATGGGCGAGCGCGAAGGCGGCCTCGGTGTGCCGCTGGTAGTCGCGATCGTCGTCCGCGCTCAGATCGAAGCCCGACTCCCGCATCTCGGCGAGGAGTTCGTCCGCGTGACTGCCGTCCCGGTAATAGGGGAAGAGCGGTTCGAAATGCAGTCGTGCGTCACCGTCCTCATACCAGTTGAAGTGGTCCACCGCATTGATGTTGCGGAAGTGCGAAACCACCGTGCGCCCGCGCGAGATCGGCAGCATGGCCGCGTCCGTGACGCCCAGGTAGCCGTTGTACTCGACCATCAGAGGCCAGTCGCCGACCGCGGCGACACCGACGTACACCGGGTCCCCGCCGTGCTCGTCCCAGGCGGCGGACGTCGGCTCGCTCAGGGCCTCGACGCCTCTGAACTTCACGTCCGGCTCGGCCCCCAGTTCCTGGAGCAGCCGATCCGGCGCTATCGCGCTGACCAGCGTGACGCAGTACGCCTCCATCAGCGAGTCGTACTGCTCGTCGAGCCAGGTGTAGTCGTCGGCGGTCGTCATCCGTGTCATGTCTCAAAGCCTGCCACCCGCCACTGACAATGCCCGCGCCGCAGGGGAAAACCGTTCGACGTCCCCGCGCCAGGCCTGCGATTCTCCCGCCATGAACCACATCCCGAGCCTCCCCGACGGCTACGAGTTCTCCGCCGACACCGCCCGCGTCGACCTCGACCGCGTCCATCACTGGCTGTCCACCGACGCGTACTGGGCGAAGGACCGGCCCCGTGAGCAGCACGAGCGGGCGGTCGCGTCCTCGCTCAACTACGGGGTGTACGACAGCACTTCGGGGGAGCAGGTGGCGTACGCGCGGGTGGTGACGGACGAGGCGTTGTTCGGGTGGCTGTGCGATGTGTACGTCGATCCGTCGGTGCGCGGCAAGGGCATCGGTACCGCGTTCGTCGGCGCCGTACGCGAGGAGCTGCGGCCGCTCGGACTGCGGCGGATCCTGCTCGCCACGCTCGATGCCCACGGGGTGTACGAGAAGCTCGGGTTCGAGCCGCTGAAGCACCCCGACCAGTGGATGGCCCTGTATTTCGAGTGAGTTGTCCGCCTGGTCCCGACCTCGAAGTGAGGTTTCGCCCACCCTGGGTAACTCTCATCCGGCACCCCTTGACCTGCGTACTTCGGCGGGAACACCATCGCCGCATGCAACTTCGGGTCACGTTCGTCGCCGCCGCGCGCAGCTCCCCGCTGCTCGCGGAGCGCTTCGAGGACGACCGCCCGCTGGACCAGGCGGGATGGGACGAGGTGCAGCGCGCCGCCCCGTTCCTGCTGCCGCTGGCGGCGGCGGAGCTGCGCTACTGTTCGCCGACCCCGCGCAGCCGGACGACCGGCGACGGCCTCGGTTACACCCCGCTGGTCCAACTCGGCCTGCGGGACTGCGACATGGGCCGCTGGCGCGGACTGACGCTCGGCGAGGCGATGGCCCGCGAACCGGAGCTGGTGGACGCCTGGCTCGCCGACCCGCGCTCCACCCCGCACGGCGGGGAGTCGCTGCTGTCCTTCATCTCCCGGGTGGGCGGCTGGCTGGACACCCGCCCCATCGAGGACGGCGGCTGGATCGTCGCCGTGGCCGAACCCTCCGTGATCCGGGCCGCCTTGGTCTACGCGCTCAAGGCACCGCCCTCGACCTACTGGAACATCGACGTACGCCCCCTGTCGACGACCACGGTCACCGGCCACGCGGGCCGCTGGAACCTGCGCTTCGACGGGGCGACGGTCCAGCGCACGCGCGCGTAGGCGCTCAGCCCACCCGCCGGTAATCGGTACTCAGCACCAGGTCCTTGGCGGGCCCGCGCACCCGCCACACCGTCCGCCACCGATCCGCGTCCAGCACCGTGAACTCGCCCCGGTACAGGTCCGCCGAACACGGATGGTCGGCCACCCACAGCCCCGAGGTCAGATCCAGATCGTGGAAAGGCCGCCCGTCGCCGAAGCGCACCTCGGCCCTCGCGGGCGTCGGACCCGGCAGGAACCGTAGCGTCCGCTCGGCGGGCCGGGCCACGCCCCGCCACGTGAAGGTGCCCGACTCGGCGTGCAGCAGGCCCCCTTCGGGCAGCGCGCCGAAGACGGTCGTACCGGAGAAGTCGCCCTCGTCGCCGCTCGCCAGATCCCGCACCGACCTGCGCACCCGCCACTTCCCGGACAGATACGCCAGCACATCGGGCACCGGCCGGAACTCGCCCACCGTCACCCCTTCCCGCGCCACCGACGCCAACCGTCCGGCGAGTCGGTGGGCGCCTTGCGCTCGCCCTGCGCCCTGATCTCGTAGTGCGAGGCGTGACTTGTCGCCCGGAAGGCCTCCTCGTAGGCGGCCAGGGCGCCGCTCATACCGCCCCCGGCGATGCCGCGACGGCGGATCCGCCGGGCGAGCCAGGTGAAGAACCCGAGCACGACGGCCAGGAAGCCGAGCAGGGCGAGGTACGGCAACAGCGCATGCATGCCCTCGACCCTACGACCCCGCCCCCTGTCCGCCCCATTGACGTGCTCACGACCCTTGCCTATCTTGCCGTTCGAAGTGCTGACCGACGTCCGATATTTCGAACCCCCTACGTGAGCCCCACGTTCGAGCATCGCGCACGATCCGACAAGAGCCGCGGAGTATCCATGTCACGCACCAGCCGCACCCGCCTGAGACTTGCCCTCGGGGCAAGCGCTTTCCTGCTGGCGACGGCCGTCGTCCCCGTCCCCGCCCACGCCGAGGACGTCACCGACTACGCGATCACCGTCGATCCCGGCACGCAGGGCGCCAAGATCGACAAGACGATGTACGGCGTCTTCTTCGAGGACATCAACCGCGCGGCCGACGGCGGCCTGTACGCCGAGCTCGTGCAGAACCGGTCCTTCGAGTACTCCACCGCCGACAACACCTCGTACACCCCGCTGACCGGCTGGACCGTCGCCGGTGCGGCCCAGGTGGTGGACGACGCCGGGCGCCTCAACGAGACCAACCGCAACTACCTCTCCCTGGCGGCCGGTTCGTCCGTCACCGACGCCGGCTACAACACCGGCATCGCCGTCGAGGACGGCAAGAAGTACGACTTCTCGGTATGGGCCCGCGCCGACAGCGGCACCACGCTCACCGTGAGCCTCCAGGACACCGGCGGCACCCTGGCGACCGCCCACCAGGTCGCCGTACGGAAGAGCGGCTGGGCCCAGTACAAGGCCACCTTCACCGCGACCCGCACCAGCACCACCGGCCGCCTCACCGTCGCCTCCTCCGCCGCGGCCGCCCTCGACATGGTGTCCCTCTTCCCGCGCGACACCTACAAGCACGAGCCCAACGGCCTGCGCAAGGACCTCGCCGAGAAGATCGCCGCCCTGCACCCGGGCTTCGTGCGCTTCCCCGGCGGCTGCCTGGTCAACACCGGCTCCATGGAGGACTACAGCGCGGCCTCCGGCTACCAGCGCAAGCGCTCGTACCAGTGGAAGGACACCATCGGCCCGGTCGAGACCCGCGCGACGAACTCCAACTTCTGGGGCTACAACCAGAGTTACGGCCTCGGCTACTACGAGTACTTCCGCCTCGCCGAGGACATCGGTGCGATGCCGCTGCCCGTCGTACCGGCCCTGGTGACGGGCTGCGGCCAGAACAAGGCCGTCGACGACCCCGCGCTGCTCAAGCGGCACATCCAGGACACACTGGACCTCATCGAGTTCGCCAACGGCCCGGTGACCAGCGAGTGGGGGAAGAAGCGGGCGCAGATGGGCCACCCCAAGCCCTTCCATCTCACCCACATCGAGGTGGGCAACGAGGAGAACCTCCCCGCCGAGTTCTTCGCCCGCTTCACCCAGTTCCGCGCCGCGATCCAGGCCGAGTACCCGTACATGACCGTGATCTCCAACGCGGGCCCGGACGACAGCGGTTCGACCTTCGACACGGCCTGGCAGCTCAACAAGGACGCCAAGGTCGACATGGTCGACGAGCACTACTACAACAGCCCGCAGTGGTTCCTCCAGAACAACGACCGCTACGACTCCTACGACCGCACCGGCCCGAAGGTCTTCCTCGGCGAATACGCCTCCGGCGGCAACGCGTTCAAGAACGGCCTCGCCGAAGCGGCCTACATGACCGGTCTGGAACGCAACGCCGACGTCGTCAAACTCGCCTCGTACGCCCCGCTGTTCGCCAACGAGGACTACGTCCAGTGGCGCCCGGACATGGTGTGGTTCAACAACCACGCCTCCTGGGGCTCCGCCGACTACGAGGTCCAGAAGCTGTTCATGAACAACGTCGGTACCCGCGTGGTGCCTTCGACGGCCACCGGCACACCCTCACTGCTCGCCCCGATCACCGGCGCGGTCGGCCTGTCGACCTGGGCGACGAGCGCGGCGTACGACGATGTGAAGGTGACGGCTGCCGACGGTACGGCGCTGCTCTCCGACGACTTCTCCGGTGACGCCTCCGGGTGGACCCATACGGGAGGCGGGAGTTGGAGCCTTCAGGACGGGCAGTACGTCCAGACCGACACCGCCGCCGAGAACACCATGGTCTCGGCGGGCGACCCGGCCTGGCACGACTACGACCTGCATGTGAAGGCCACCAAGAAGGCCGGCAAGGAAGGCTTCCTGGTCGCGTTCGGTGTCAAGGACACCGGCAACTACTACTGGTGGAACCTGGGCGGCTGGAACAACACCCAGTCCGCCGTCGAACAGGCCGTGGACGGCGGCAAGTCGACGCTGATCGCCAAGCCGGGGACCATCGAGACGGGCCGTGCCTACGACGTCGACATCAAGGTGAGGGGCCGTCAGGTCACCCTGTACCTCGACGGGCAGGAGTGGGGCAGCTTCACCGACGACAAGCCGGCCGAGCCGTTCCGTCAGGTCGTCACCAAGGACGCGAAGACCGGTGACCTGATCGTCAAGGTCGTCAACGCCCAGTCCTCGGCGGCCCGTACGGCGATCGACCTGGGCGGCGCCAAGGTCTCCTCCAATGCGAAGGTGACCACGCTCGCCGCCGCGCCCGACGCGGTGAACAGCGAGACGGCCACCGCGGTCGCGCCGGTCGTGTCCACCTTCAAGGGCGTTGCCGACAAGTTCAGTTACACCTTCCCGGCCAATTCTGTCACCTTCCTGAGGATCAGGCAGAGGTAACGGTCGTCGCCTCTTCGGTGGGCTGCTGTCCCAGCGGCAGCAGCCCACGCTCGGCGAAGACCTTCTTCGCGGCGAAGGTGGCGTTCAGGGCCTTGGGGATGCCGCAGTACACCGCGGAGTGCGTCAGGGCCTCGACGATCTCCTCGGGTGTGAGGCCCACGTTCAGCGCCGCGTTCACATGCACGTCGAGCTGGGCCTCGCAGCCGCCGAGCGCGGTGAGCATGCCCAGGGTCACCAACTGGCGGTCGCGCGGGGCGAGTCCGGGACGGTCGTAGATCTCGCCGAAGGCCCAGGCGACGACCTGGTGGCCCAGTTCGGGGTTGATGTCGGCGAGCGAGTCGACGACCCGCTGCCCGGCCTCGCCGTCGACCCGCTTCAGGACCTCCAGGCCGTGGGTGAAACGCTCTTCACGGGTGGTGCTCGCGCTCATGTCAGCTCTTCCGATCCCGGCCGCTCGTCGTGGAGCAGGCCTTCATAGTGGTCGATCTTGTCGTCCAGCACGGCCGCGTTGCGGCGCAACGCCCGTATCCGGTCCGCCAGTTCGGCGCGGTGCTCGCGGAGCATCGCCAGCCGCTCGGCGACCGTGACGTTCCCCGCCGCCCGCAGTCGCGCGAAACGCTGCATGTCGGCGATCGACATCCCCGTCTCCCGCAGCCGCAGCAGGAACTCCAGCCAGACCAAGTCCGCCGCCTGGTACCGCCGTTGATTGCCGGTACTCCGGCCGACCCGCTCGATCAGGCCGGCCTTCTCGTAGTAGCGCAGCGTGTCGTGCGAGAGGCCGGTGCGTTCGGCGACCTGGGCGATGGTCAGGGTGGGTTCCCGGCCCCGCGAGGGGGATCCGAGGGGCTGTCCGCTGGTCATGTGGACAACCGTAGAACCTGGAGCGCGCTCCAGGTCAAGCCCTCCTGTGGATCACCTTCCGAAGCAGTCCTGACCTGTGCAAGGGGGCGGTGCGCCGCGGGAGTAGCCCCCTGCGCCCGACGCCCTAACTCTCGTGCCCAGCCCCTTCCCCCATGCTCCGAAGACGGCCGATCTCCTCCTCGAACACGGTCCGGGTCGCCTCGGAGCCCCGGTCGTGGCCGATCGCACGGGTGAGAAGGTCGATGGCCGCGGCCTCGGCGCCGTTGCGGTGGAGCAGTCCGGCGACGGCGAACAGTTCGGCTCTCTTGTCCCAGGCGGACTTCGTCCGGAGCGCGGTCATGGCGGCGGAGGTCAGCGCCGCGGATCGGTGAGGGCCGAGGCGCCCTTCTGATTCCAGGAAGTGGGCCGCGGGGAGCACCTCCGACAGGGTGACGGAAGGTTCCTCGCCTTCGGAGTGCGGTACGCGACCGGCCAGTTCGAGGATGAGTTCGCACGCCCTGACGGTGTCGGTGCGTTCACCGGCCGCACCCAGGAGCACGGCGGTCTGCAACAGTTCCTCACCTGTGGCGGTGTCCCGCTCCAGGACCTCGTGGAGCATGGTCAGCGCGGCCGTATGTTCTTCGAGCCGCAGCAGGTTCCGTGCCGCGGAGAAGTACTCGGCACCGGTGAGGGAACCGGAGCGCACGAGGTCGAGCAGCACCCGTGTCCCCTCGGCCGGACGCACCCAGCAGATCAGGTCGAATGCGTCGCACCGGTTGTTCGCCGCCCACCGCCCCTCCCGCGCGTCGGGCTCCACGCCGTCGATCAACCGGTGGAGCAGGTCCACGGCGGGCTCCACGACCCCCACCAGGAGAAGAGAGCGCACGAGGTCCACGGCCTCGCGCATGTCGTCCGGTGGTTCCTGTGCCAGACGTGTCAGGGCCTCGATGCCGAGGGCCCTGTCCTCGGTCTCCAGGAGTGCCTCGGCCGCGCTCAGGCGCAACCGGGCCCCGGCGTTGACAGCCAGCCACCGCCGCAGATGCCTCGCCCTGTCGTCTTCGATGTCGTCGAGGAAGTCGGCCATCGACGACACGTCGTACTCGCTGCGGAAGCCGTGCGCCAGGAGCAGATCGACGGCTTCTCGCACGGCGTCGCTCATTCCTCGCTTCCACAGGGTGCGAGCGAGGTCGATCCAGTCGCCGAGCCGCACGACGTGAGGCGCGGGATCGCGGGAGTCGGGGTCTCCGATGGTCGCGGTGCGCAGAAAACGCACGCCGGGCAGCACGTCACCCGCTCGCGCCAGGGCATCGAGCGAACCGGCACTGGTGCCCTCGGGGAACAGGGACAGCATCCGCCTCGCCACGTCCAGCGCCTGGTCGGTCAGCCCGGCCCGCACATACACGTCGGCGATCTCCTGGACACTGCCGAGCAGGCTGTCCCGCGCCCAGTGGTTGTCCGGCCGGTGGTTCGCGAAGAGGGCTTCCACCGTCCGCGCCGCGGCCTGCACCCGGCCCGCACGCACCAGGACGGAGACCTCGCCGGCGATGGTGCGATGGTCCTTCTCGGGCGGAGGAAGGAGAAACGAGGCGGCCCGGTCCGGCTCGCCGATCGCCAGCGCCGCTTCCGCCGCCAGGTACCGGCCCCAGCCGTCCTCCCGGTCGAGCGCCACCCGATCGAGGAAGGCGGCGACCACCGTGCGGGTGCCCTGACCGAGAGCGGAGAGCTTGTACGCCATGACGGCCCTCGCGTCCGACACGGTGACGAGCCGCTGGCCACGTTCCGTCGGCGGCGAGTACTGCGTCCGCTCCACGACGTCGAGCAGGGACCGGGTGGCACCCTCCAGGGACTCAAGACCGAAGATGCGGCCCAGTGTCACCACCGCGTCGATCCGGACCATGGCAGGCAGGTCTTCGGCGTACGCCATCCGCAGCAGCGCGTTCCGGGCCAGGTCGCGCTGCGGCTGTGCCGCGATGAGCAGACAGAAGTAGTGGGCCGTGAACAGGGAACGCGCACGGACGAGGAGCCGGTCCAGGACCTCCTCCGAGACGGCGGACGCGGCCGGCACCCCTTCCGCGAGGAGCCGGCCCGCCAGGGCGATGTGGCGGTCCACGCGACTGCTGTCGTTGCCGACGGTGATTCCGCCGCCGCGGCTCTTCAGCAGGAACTCGTAGGACGCGCTGCGTGCGATCAGGAAGTCCAGCAGCCGGCCGGCCGCACTTTCATGGGTCTCGGCCCAGCACGCGATGGTGAGCGCGGACTGGTCCTGGCCCGTGCCCTCCAGCGCCTGGCGCAGAAACGCGTCGGCGTCGGGATCGTCGCCCGGCCACAGGTCCGGCAGGGCGTCGGCCGCGTCGCGTGCCGCCAGGTATTCGGCGAAGCTCCGGTGCGTCCACGACAGTTCACCGGTGCCGTCGTCGCCCAGCAGGCCGGTGCCGGTCAGCAGACCCACGACGATGTCGGGCCAGCCGAGCAGGAAGTCGGGCGCCTCCGGCGCTTTCGCCCTGATCCAGGCCAGGCTCTCGCCGAGCAGCGAGGACTCGGCCTCCAGGGTCCGGTTCGCCAGGAACCTCAGCAGCGCCACGCGGTTCTCGTAGAGCCACTCCGCCAGCCGGCGGCCGGCGCCGGTGGCCTCCGCCGCCTGCAGGAACGCGGTGCGGCGTGCTGTCTCGCCGTCGCGGCCGGTCAACAGGTAGGCGATGAACTCGCGGTACAGGCCCGGACGCCCGGCGGGCAGACCCCGCGTGCCATGCCGACGGAAGATCGTCAAGGTGATGGTGGCCAGCAGCGGGGCCCTGACCAACTGGTGCAGGCCGCTCTCGTCGACCTCACGCAGGAAGTCGTCCACCCGGGCGGTGGCCGACTCGTCGTCGGACGACCCGGCGAGCCAGCCTTCCGCCAGCTCGCGGAGCTGGGGGTCCTCGAACGGTGCGAGGGCGCAGCGGGCGAGGCCCGCATCCCACAGCGGTCCCAGTTCCCTGGTGGGAAGGGGGCGCGTGGTCACCACCCAGCGGTAGGGGGCCGTGGCCGCCGCGGCGTTCTCGGCGATGGTCGTGATCACGCGTTCCCGGGCCACCGGGTCGAGGATCTCGTCGAGCCCGTCCACCAGCAGCAGCCAGGGCACACCGCGCGGCGTCGCCGCGAACAGGTCGTCCGGCAGTTCCGTGGCCAGACGGATGCCCAACCGGGTGCGTACGGAGGCGTGCAGCAGGGAGGCGAGCGGCGCGTCACCCGCGAGGTGCCCGGCGGGAATGCGGACGGCTACCGCGGACAACTGCGCCGACTCCTCCGGCCCGGCTCCGTTGTCGAGCCAGGACGTGGCCAGGGCGCCGCTGACATGGTGGGTGAACGTCGACTTGCCGGCACCGGGACCGCCTTCGACCAGGACGTGCCGGTGTGCCGCCAGCACCTCGGCCACCGGTACCCGGTCGACGGCGAACTCCGTCTCCGCTCCCGGCCCTTCGGCCGAGTCCGACCGCCGGTCCGCCCACTGGCGGACGTACACCTGGCTCAGTCGCGGGGTCCGCCCGCCGGGAATGCGGTACGGCTGCACCGAGGAAGCGATGGCCTCGGCCCGCAGCAGCGCTTCGACGGAGTCGTCGCGTCGGCCGTGCGAGCCGCGGGGGAGCGCGACGAGAGTGAGCTGCTCGCGGGGCGGCAGCCCGATCAGCAGGGCCAGTTCGCCGAGCTGCGTCTCGTCCAGCCGCTCGTACCAGCCCTCGACCCGGCTGGCGGCGAGCTGGCCGAGTCCGTCGGAGCGGTGGTGCGACCGGATCAGGCCGATGAGGCAGCCGTCGCTCCACACCGCGGCACCCGACATGCCCTCCCATGGGGAACTCTCCGGGTCGGGGTCGTACTCGGGCGGCGCAACCCGGACCGACAGCGTGCCTTCCCGAAGGTTCGACCACGGGTTGGTGGTGCCCGTGACGTGGGCGTAGTCCCGGTAGGCCGAGGACGCGGCCGGCGAGGAAGGGTCCTCGACGTCGAAGCGCAGCTTGTGGCGCGGGAAGCCCAGGGCACTGCACGGCACCTCGCCGTCGTACTCCTCGATCCTTCCGAACCGGACCGGTGTCACCGGTCCCGCGGGCCGGCCCGCATCGGAGATCGCCACGATCGCCACGTCGATGTCGTCGGCGCGCCACACCACGGTGCCGTCCGTCGCCCAGGCACCGGGCTGGTCCGCGCGGAACCGCACCCGGACCCGTGAGGCATCCCGTACGACATGCGCGGCGGTGAGGACGAAACCGGTCCTGACGCGATAGCCGGATCCCCTGTCCCCGTGCGGTTCGCCGGGGCGATCGACGATGATCTCGGCGACCCGGTCCGGATCAAGTCCCGTCGCGGCGAACGCCTGTCGGCCGTCCATCGCCCACCCCCGTAGCCACCGTCGTCGCTCGTCGCCCGATCAGCGTTCCCCGGGCACTTCTTTCCCGGAGACCTCCGGGCGTCTGCCGGTGGCGGCCACTTTCGGGTCGAGCTGCAGCTTGATCCGCTGCGTCGTGGCGTCACTCACTTTCCCCTGGGCGTCCGCGTCGACGACCCAGAACCTGACCTTGCCCCCGACGCCCGCCTCCTTGGTGATCGCGACCGAGACCTCGACCTCGATCGGCCCCAGCTCGAAGCGGAGTTCCTTGTCGGCGGCCTCCGCCATGGACTTGCTCAGCTCCGCGCGCAGTTCCCGAAGCATCACGGACAGTTCGATCATGACAGCCTCCCCCGTGTGACGTCCCATGAACTGTATCGGCGCGGACCGCGCGCGAGCAGGCCCTCTCGGCAGGCCGTCGGGCCCGCCCGGCCTCATTGGATTGCATAAACGTGCAACGAAACGTATAGTCATGCCATCAATGAGGAGGGTTCCATGGCGGTACGTGCGGCAGTGGCCGGAGCGAGTGGATACGCGGGCGGTGAACTGCTGCGTCTGCTCCTGGCCCACCCGGAGGTCGAGATCGGCGCCCTGACCGGCAACTCCAACGCCGGCCAGCGGCTCGGCGCGCTCCAACCGCATCTGCTGCCGCTGGCCGACCGGGTCCTGGAGGAAACTACCCCCGAGGTGCTCGCCGGACACGAGGTCGTCTTTCTCGCCCTGCCGCACGGCCAGTCCGCCGCCGTCGCCGAGCAGCTCGGGCCGGACGTCCTCGTCGTCGACATGGGTGCCGACTTCCGGCTGAAGGACGCGGCCGACTGGGAGAAGTTCTACGGCTCCGCGCACGCCGGCACCTGGCCCTACGGCCTTCCCGAACTGCCGGGCGCCCGCGCCGCGTTGGAGGGGTCCAAGCGCATCGCGGTGCCCGGTTGCTATCCCACGGCCGCCTCCCTCGCGCTCTCCCCGGCGTACGCCGCCGGGCTCGCCGAGAACGAGGCCGTGATCGTCGCCGCCTCCGGCACCTCCGGCGCGGGCAAGGCACCCAAGCCCCATCTGCTCGGCAGCGAGGTCATGGGCTCCATGTCTCCGTACGGCGTCGGCGGCGGACACCGGCACACCCCCGAGATCGTCCAGAATCTGGGTGCGGCGGCCGGCGAGCCCGTCACCGTCTCCTTCACGCCCACCCTCGCGCCCATGCCCCGCGGCATCCTCGCCACCTGCAGCGCCAAGGCCAGGCCCGGCACCACGGCGGAATCCGTGCGCGCCGCCTACCAGAAGGCCTTCGCGGACGAGCCCTTCGTGCACCTGCTCCCCGAGGGACAGTGGCCCGCGACGGCGTCCGTCTACGGTTCCAACGCCGTTCAGGTGCAGGTCGCGTACGACGAGGCCGCGGGCCGCATCATCGCGATCAGCGCCATCGACAACCTGACCAAGGGCACCGCGGGCGGTGCCGTCCAGAGCATGAACCTCGCCCTCGGGCTCGACGAGACCACCGGGCTCTCTACGATCGGAGTCGCGCCGTGAGTGTGACGGCAGCACAGGGATTCACGGCCGCGGGCATCGCCGCCGGGATCAAGGAGAACGGCAACCCGGACCTGGCTCTCGTGGTCAACACCGGGCCCCGCCTCGCCGCCGCGGGCGTCTTCACCTCCAACCGTGTCAAGGCCGCGCCGGTGCTGTGGTCCGAGCAGGTGCTGAAGGGCGGCCAGGTCTCCGCCGTGATCCTCAACTCCGGTGGCGCCAACGCCTGTACGGGGCCGAAGGGCTTCCAGGACACCCACGCCACGGCGGAGAAGGTCGCCGACACGCTCGGGCTGAACGCCGCCGAGGTCGCCGTCGCCTCCACCGGACTCATCGGGCTGCTGCTCCCGATGGACAAGCTGCTGGCGGGAGTCGACACCGCCGCCGCCCAACTCTCCCCGCACGGGGGCGAGAAGGCCGCCATCGCCATCAAGACGACCGACTCCGTCCACAAGACCGCCGTGGTGACGAAGGCGGGCTGGACCGTCGGGGGCATGGCCAAGGGCGCCGGCATGCTCGCACCCGGTCTCGCCACCATGCTGGTCGTCCTCACCACGGACGCCGATGTCCCGAGTGACGTGCTGGACACGGCACTTCGGGCCGCCACCCGCACCACCTTCGACCGCGTCGACTCCGACGGCTGCATGTCCACCAACGACACCGTGCTGCTGCTCGCCTCCGGTGCCTCCCAAGTCACCCCGGAATACGCCGAGTTCGCGGAAGCCGTCCGCGCGGTCTGCGACGACCTCGGGCAGCAGTTGATCCGCGACGCCGAGGGCGCCAGCAAGGACATCAAGGTGGAAGTGGTCAACGCCGCCTCCGAGGACGAGGCCGTCGAAGTGGGCCGTTCCATCGCCCGCAACAACCTCCTCAAGTGCGCGATCCACGGCGAAGACCCCAACTGGGGACGGGTGTTGTCCGCGATCGGCACCACGAAGGCCGCCTTCGAGCCCGACCGGCTCAACGTCGCCATCAACGGTGTCTGGGTGTGCAAGAACGGCGGTGTCGGCGAGGACCGGGAGAAGGTCGACATGCGCTACCGCGAGGTGCACATCGTCGCCGACCTCGCCGCCGGGTCACAGACCGCGACGATCTGGACCAACGACCTGACCGCCGACTACGTCCACGAGAACAGCGCGTACTCGTCATGAGCAACCCGAGCGACATGAACAATGTGACCCGCAAGCACACCGCGCTGCCCAAGGCTCAGATCCTCATCGAGGCCCTGCCCTGGCTGACCAGGCACAACGGCAAGACGGTCGTCATCAAGTTCGGCGGCAACGCCATGATCGACGAGGACCTGAAGGCCGCGTTCGCCCAGGACGTCGTCTTCCTGCACCACGCCGGCCTCAAACCCGTCGTCGTGCACGGCGGCGGCCCGCAGATCAGCGCCGCCCTCGACCGGCACGGCATCGTCAGCGAGTTCAAGGCCGGCCTGCGTGTCACCACCGAGGACGCCATGGACGTCGTACGGATGGTGCTGGCAGGGCAGGTCCAGCGCGAGCTTGTCGGGCTGCTCAACCAACACGGGCCGCTCGCCGTCGGGTTGACCGGCGAGGACGCGCACACCATCACCGCCGTAAGGCACCAGCCCGAGATCGACGGGGAGTTGGTCGACATCGGGCGGGTGGGCGAGATCACCGCGATCGACACGGGCGCGATCGAGGCACTGCTCGCCGACGGCCGTATCCCGGTCGTCTCGTCGATCGCCCGGAGCGAGGACGACGGACATGTCTACAACGTCAATGCTGATACGGCGGCTGCGGCACTCGCTGCTGCGCTGGGGGCCGAGACCCTCATGGTCCTCACGGACGTCGAGGGTCTCTACGAGGACTGGCCGAACAGCGACGAGGTGATCAGCCGCCTCACCGCCTCCCAACTGGAAAAACTGCTCCCGGAGTTGAGCGCCGGGATGGTGCCGAAGATGGAGGGCTGTCTGCACGCCGTACGCAACGGCGTGACCACCGCCCGCGTCATCGACGGCCGGGTCCAGCACTCGATCCTGCTGGAGATCTTCACCGACGAGGGCATCGGCACGATGGTCGTGCCGGACGAGCTGCCCGACCTGAAGCCCGCCAAGAAGAAGTCCGCCAAGAAGTCCGGCAAGAAGCAGGGGGATGCCGTATGACCGCGAACGACGACCTGACCCAGCGGTGGCAGGGCGCGCTCATGAACAACTACGGCACCCCGAAAATCCCCCTCGTCCGCGGCGCGGGCGCCAAGCTCTGGGACGCCGACGGCAACGAGTACACCGACTTCGTCGGCGGTATCGCGGTCAACGCGCTCGGCCACGCGCACCCGGCGATCGTCGAGGCGGTCAGCAGCCAGATCGCCCAACTCGGCCATGTCTCCAACCTGTTCATCGCCGAACCGCCCGTCGCCCTCGCCGAACGGCTGCTGGAGGTCTTCGGCCGGGACGGCAAGGTGTTCTTCTGCAACTCCGGCGCCGAGGCCAACGAAGGCGCCTTCAAGATCGGCCGGTTGACGGGCCGTCAGCACATGGTCGCCACCGAGGGCGGCTTCCACGGCCGGACGATGGGCTCCCTCGCCCTCACCGGCCAGCCCGCCAAGCAGGAGCCGTTCCTGCCGCTGCCCGGGGATGTCACGCACGTCCCGTACGGCGACGCGCAGGCCCTCGCCGCCGCCGTCACCGACGAGACCGCGCTGGTGATCATCGAGCCGATCCAGGGCGAGAACGGGGTCGTCGTACCGCCCGCCGGATATCTCAAGGCGGCCCGCGCGATCACCGCCGCCCACGGGGCGCTGCTGGTCCTGGACGAGGTGCAGAC
Organism: Streptomyces sp. NPDC005492; assembly: GCF_040605995.1. NCBI lineage: Bacteria > Bacillati > Actinomycetota > Actinomycetes > Kitasatosporales > Streptomycetaceae > Streptomyces > Streptomyces sp. NPDC005492. Next base: position 79,109 of record NZ_JBEXDX010000012.1, on the reverse strand, counting down.
CGGGGTCGGCCGTACCGGACACTGGTTCGAGTACCAGGCCCACGAAGGCGTCCTGCCCGACGTCGTGACCCTCGCGAAGGGGCTCGGCGGCGGACTGCCGCTCGGCGCCACCGTCGCCTTCGGACGCGCGGCCGACCTGCTCCAGCCCGGCCAGCACGGCACGACCTTCGGCGGCAACCCGGTCGCCTGCGCCGCCGGACTCGCCGTCCTCGACACGATCGCGGCCGACGACCTCCTCGACAACGTGAAGCGGCAGAGCGAGAAGTTGCGCGACGGAATCGAGTCGCTGCGCCACCCGTTGATCGATTATGTCCGGGGCGCGGGCCTCCTCCTGGGTATCGTGCTCACCGAGCCGCTCGCGCCCCAGGCGCAACAGGCGGCCCAGGACGCCGGTTTCCTGGTCAACGCGCCCGCCCCCGATGTCGTACGGCTGATGCCACCGCTGAACCTCGGCGACGACGAGACGGACGCGTTCCTCCGGGCGCTGCCCGGTGTCCTGGACGTGGCCAAGGGGGACGGATGATCCGGAGAATGAGTCGACGATGAGTCAGGCGCAGGAGCACGAACATCCCGCGGGGCCGGCCGTGCCGCAGACCCGCACCGCCCGCCACCGCCGGATCGTGGACATCCTCAACCGGCAACCGGTGCGCTCCCAGAGCCAGTTGGCGAAGCTGCTGTCCGACGACGGGCTGAGCGTCACCCAGGCGACGCTCTCCCGGGACCTGGACGAGCTGAACGCGGTGAAGATCCGCAACAACGACGGCGACCTCATCTACGCGGTACCGAGCGAGGGCGGCTTCCGTACCCCGCGGGTGCCGCTGGGGGAGTCGGCGAAGGAGGAGCGGATGCGGCGGCTCTCGTCCGAGCTGCTGATCTCCGCGGAGGCCTCCGCCAACCTCGTGGTCCTGCGCACCCCGCCGGGCGCCGCCCAGTTCCTCGCCTCGGCGATCGACCAGGCGGAGCTCCAGGACATCCTCGGCACCATCGCCGGCGACGACACGCTCCTGCTGATCAGCCGTGACCCGTCCGGCGGGCAGGCCCTCGCGGACCATCTGCTGCGCCTGGCACAGAACGACCACTGACACACCCGTACGGGCAACGGGTCGGGGGGTGCACCGGAAGTCTCCGGTGCACCCCCCGACCCGCATGGGGGATCCCTATCCCAGCCGCGCCGCGAGGCCGTCCGTGCAGCGCACCTCGTCGCCCGCCGTGATGAGCAGCGCCTCCACGTCGGGCAGCGACTCCAGCCAGGCCAGCCCCTCGCGCGAGCCCATCGCGAACGCGGCCGTGGCCCAGCAGTCGGCCCAGGTGAGGCGGGGTGCGACGACGGTGACGGCGACGAGGTCGGTCACCGCGGACTTTCCGGTGCTCGGGTCCACGATGTGCGCCCCGCGCTCGGCCGTACCGGAGGTGGCCACGGCCAGTTCGTCGGCGCCCGCGGCGGAGATCACGGCCGCGAGACCGCCCGGGCGGAGCGGATCGGAGACACCGACCCGCCAGGGCCGGTGCGGATCGGGCATGCCGAACATCTGGACGTCACCGCCGCCGTTCACACTGACCCCGCTCACCCCGGCCGCCGCCGCGATCAGCCCGGCGGCCCGCTCGGCGGCCCAGCCCTTCACGATGCCGGTCGGATCGAGCCGTCCCTCGTACGTCGTGCTGAACCAGCCGGCGCTCACCCGCTCCGCCTCCGCGCCCAGCTCCAGCACCTCGGCGACCTCGGCGTCGCACTCGGCGACGGTCAGCTCGCCGCGGGACAGCCGTGAGAGCTGGCTGTCGTCGCGGTAGGTGCTGAACACCTCGTCGACCCGGTGGAGTTGGGCGACCGCCTGCTCCAGCGCGGTCCGGACGGCCTCGGGCTCCCCGCCGCGGATGTCGAAGGAGAAGACCGTCCCCATGACCTCCTCGGCGTGCCGCAGTGCGGCGGGAGCCTCCGCGGGATCGGTCACCGTGTCAGCCACCGGCCTTGTCCAGCGCCGACTGCAGGGACTGCTTGTAGCCGCCGCTCGTGTACGTGGCACCCGACACGGAGTCGATTTTCGCACTCCCGGCCGCCACCGCCTCCTGGTTGAGCTTGGGTACCGCCAGCGCGGTCTTCTGGTCGCTGGTCCCGCCGCTCGGCGCCTGCACGGCCTCGGCCTTGGTGATCTTGCCGCCCGCCACCGTGATCCGGATCTGGACGGGCCCGTACTCGGTCGTCGCGACCTCACCGGTCACGGTCTTGGCCTGAGCGGCCTGACCCGCGCCCTGGGAGGGAGTCGTCGAACCGGTACTGGTGCTCGCCTTCATCTTGTCGATGGCCGACTGGAGGGACTGCTTGTAGCCGCCGCTGGTGTACGTCGCCCCGGTCACGGACGTGATGTCCGCGCTCTGGGTGGCGACGGCCTCCTGGTTGAGTTTGGGCACGGCCAGCGCGGTCTTCTGGTCGCTGGTCCCGCCGTGCGGGGCCTGGACGGCCTCGGACTTGGTGATCTTCCCGTTGGCCACGGTCAGCCGCACCTGGACGACCCCGTACTGGGTCTGGGCGACAGCGCCCGTGACCGTCGAGGTCCCGGCCGCCGCGGCACCGCCCTGGGGCGACTCCTGCGCGGCGGCGGTCTCCTGGGCCGCCGCTCCCTGCGCGGACGCCGATGCTGGATCCGACGCCGGCTTCAGGGAGAGCAGCAGCACGATCCCGGACACGGTGGCGGCGCTCGCGAGCAGAACACGCCGGATGGGGTGGCTCTTCTTCATCGCTCCTGACTCCCGTCGCTCACATCTCGAACGACTCGTGATGGATGCGGCGGGCGGGAACCCCCGCGCCGCGCAGTGCTTCGTAGACCGACTGCGCGAAGCCGGGCGGCCCGCACATGAAGACGTCGTGGTCGTTGATGTCGGGCATCTTCCGTCGCAGGGACTCCGCCGAGATGTCGGGGCGTTCCCCGTCGGGGCTGTTCACCGCGTACATCAGCCGGGCGCCGCGCTCGTCGGCGATCTTCGCCAACTCGTCCCACAGCGCCAGGTCCTGGGTGGTGTTGGCCCGGTAGAGCAGGGTGATGTCGCCGGCGGCTCCGGGCAGGGTCTCGAACAGCGCCCGCATCGGGGTGATGCCGACGCCGCCCGCGACCAGCAGCACCTTGCCGCGGGTGCGCCGCTGCGAGGTCAGCGCGCCATACGGACCCTCGGCCCACACCTTGGTACCGGGCCGCAGCTCGCGCAGCCGGGCGCTGTGGTCGCCGATCGCCTTGACCGTGATCCGGAGCATGTTCGGGCGGGGCGCCGCCGACAGCGAGTACGGATGCGAGCTGAACCGCATCCCCGGCGCGAGGAACCGCCACCGGAAGAACTGACCCGCCTCCGCCCCCATCCGGTGCAGCTTCCGCCCGCTGATCAGCACCGACACGATGCCGGGCGTCTCCTCGACGACCGCCTCGACCCGCATCCGGTGCCGCAGGTTGAGGCGGATCGGGACGAGGATCCGGTACCAGACCACCAGCGCGGTGACCGAGCCGTAGAGCCCGTACCAGACGGTCTTGGCGAGCGGGGTCAGCGCGAAGTCGTTGCCGGTGGTGATCTGGTGCCAGAAGGTCAGGAACACCGCCGCGTACGTAAGGAGATGGACGTGGTACCAGGTGTCGTACGGCAGCCTGCGGCGGATGCCGCCGATCGAGGACAGGCCGATGAGGAGGAACAGACCGGTACCGATGGCCGCCTTGCCCATGTCGGGCAGTTGGTTCACGGAGTCGATGGTCTGCTGGACGATGTCGCTCAGCGTCTTGCCCGCCTGCAGGGCGTAGCCCCACATGATGAGGAAGACATGGGCGAAGACCAGACAGAGGGTGTAGCGGCCGCTCATCGCGTGCCAGCGGGCGACCCGGTCGGAGCCGACCCGCCGCTCCAGGGCGGGCACCCGGGCCATCTGGAGCACGACGAGCGCCATCAGGTAACCGGCCAACAGGCCTGTGATACGGCCCGCGTTGAGGATCTTGCCGTTCTGGTCGGCGATGGACGGCGTGTTGTGCCACCACATCCACAGCACCCCGACCGCGCCCGCCCAGACGGCGAGCAGCAGCAGGGTCGCTGGGGAGCGGCGCGGGCGGATGCGGCGCATCGTCTGGCGGCGGGCGGCACGTCCGCCTGCGAGCGTGGTGGTCACGGTTCCTCCGTGGACGGGGCACAAGGGGGGTGGCGTGGTCCCTTGGCCCTGAAGTACGTGCCGCGGAGGCTGTCTGTTCAGAGGCCTGCCGAGTCCAGTGCGGACTGGAGTGACTGGCGGTAACCGTCACTTGTGTACGTCGCGCCGGACACGGTGTCGATGCTCGCGCTCTGCGCGGCGAGGGCCTCGCTCTTCAACTGGGGCAGGGCATAGGAGTTGATCTCCTGGTCGCGCGGATTGTCCGTGGGGTACTGGACCGCCGTGACATCGGTGACCTTGCCGTTCGTCAGGGTGATCTTCACCTGGACGGGGCCCCAACGGGTCTGAACGGTGTCCCCGGTGACGGTCTTCGTCCCGGTGGCAGCCTTGGCGCTCGCGCTGCCGGAGGGAGCGGGGGCGGTGGTCGCCTGGGGACTCGACGCCACCGAGGGCGCCGCGGCAACCTCGGGCGCCGTGTGCGGCTTCAGCGCCAGCAGCATCACCAGACCGGAGGCGGTGACCGCGCTCGCCAGCACGACGCGGCGCAGCGGACGGTTCTGCTTCAACGGATGCATGAGGGCCTCACAGCTCGAACGACTCGTGATGGATACGGCGGTCCGGCACACCGGCGGCGCGCAGTGCCCCGTACAGATCCTGGGCGAACGCGTGCGGACCGCAGATGTACACGTCGTGCCCGGCGAGATCGGGCACCGCCTCGCGCAGGGCCGCCGGTGTGAGCGAAGGGCGTTGCCCCTGCGGCCCGTTGAGCGCGTACAGCACCTTCGCCCCGCGCCACCGCGCTATCGACTCCAACTCCCCGCCCAGCGCCAGGTCTTCGGCCGTACGCGCCCGGTACAGCAGCGTCACCTCGCCGGGCAGCGTCTCGAACAGCGCCCGCAGCGGGGTGATGCCGACCCCGGCCGCGATCAGCAGCGACTTGTGGGAGGTGCGCCGGTCGGCGGTCAGCGACCCGTACGGCCCCTCCACCCACACCCGGGCGCCCGGCCGCAGCAGCGGCACGGCCGCGCTGTGGTCGCCGAGCGCCTTGACCGTGATCCGCAGCAGGTCCCGGCGGGGCGGCGCCGACAGCGAATACGGCGTCGACGTCCAGCCCATGCCCTCGCCGAAGAACCGCCAGCGGAAGAACTGCCCGGCCTCCGCGCCCATGTCGTCGACATGCCGCCCCCGTACGACGACGGAGTACACGCCCGGCGCCTCCTGGTGCACGGAGTCGACCCGCAGCCGGTGCCGCAGGTTGAGGCGGATCGGGGCGAGCACCCGGAACCACAACACCAGTGCCGCGACGCCCAGATACAGCGCGTACCAGGCGGCCGTGGCTCCGGCGTGGCCGTTGAACTCGTTGCCCAGGGTCAGTTGGTGGAAGAAGGCGAGGAACACGGCGACGTACGTGAGGAGATGGACGTAGTACCAGAACTCGTAGCTGAGCCTGCGCCGGGCAGCGCGGGCCGAGGTGATGCCGACCGCGAAGAGGATCAGCGCACCGACCGTGCCCTTCAGCATGTCGGGGTAGTCCAGGACCACCGTCACCGTCTCGTGCACGACCGAGGCGCGGTCCTGGGCCGCGTACCCGAGCAGGATCAGCACGATGTGCGCGACCAGCAGACAGACCGTGTAGCGGCCGGCCATCGCGTGCCAGCGCGCCACCCGGTCCGAGCCGATCCGCCGCTCCAAGAGCGGCACCCGCGCCATCAGGCCCACCAGCACCGCACAGGCGTACCCGCACAGCAGCCCGGCGATCCGGCCCCCGCCGGTCAGCCAGCCCGCGGCCCCGACGACCGAGCCGGTGTCCGCCCACCACAGGGCGACGACGGCCGCCGCGCCCGCCCACAGCAGGGCGAGCACCGGGACCGCCGGTGAACGCCGGGCGACGGGTGGCACGGGCGGCGCCTTCCGCTGCTCGTACACGGTGGTCATGTGGATGTCCTTTCACGTTTCCTGCACGCCACTGTGCGGGCCCAACCTCTGAGGGATCTCTGAGCGGGCGCCTTTCTCAGAGGACTCAGAGGAAACTCAGAGGGGCTCGCGGCGGTCGGGGGCGGTGCGAGGGGTGATGCTGGTAGTGCCATGAACACGACCCGCTCGGGCCGACCGGCCCTCACCCGCCCCGACGGCACTCCCGTGCGCGTCCTCGTCGTCGACGACGACCCCGACCTGGCCGAGGTGCTCTCCGGCGCCCTGCGCTACGAGGGCTGGGAGGTCCGCACGGCCGGTGACGGAGCCTCCGCCGTCGCCGGGGCACGCGAGCTGCGGCCCGACGCCGTCGTCCTCGACGTGATGCTCCCCGACACCGACGGCTTCGCCGTGCTGCGCACCCTGCACGAGGTGAAGCCCGATGTCTGCGTGCTCTTCCTCACCGCACGGGACACGGTCGAGGACCGCATCGCCGGCATCACCGCGGGCGGCGACGACTACGTGACGAAACCCTTCAGCCTGGAGGAGGTGGTCGCCCGGCTGCGCGGACTGCTGCGCCGCGCGGGCATGGCCCGCCAGCAGGAGGAGGGCCCGCGGATCGTGGTCGGGGACCTGGTCATGGACGAGGAGGCCCGCGAGGTCAGCCGCGACGGCCGGCTCATCGAACTGTCGCCGACCGAGTTCGAACTGCTCCGCTTCCTCATGCGCAACCCGCGCCGCGTCCTCAGCAAGGCCCAGATCCTCGACCGCGTCTGGTCCTACGACTTCGGCGGCCAGGCCCATGTCGTCGAGCTGTACATCTCCTACCTGCGCAAGAAGGTGGACCAGGGCCGGACGCCCATGATCCACACCGTTCGCGGGGCCGGGTATGTGCTCAAGCCGGTCGTCCGATGAGCGCGGTCGTCCGATGAGCGGGGCGTCACGGGTGAGCAGGGCGCCCCGGGCCTTTGGGCGGTGGCTGCGGCGACTGCCCCGGCCGCACACCCTGCGAGCGCGCCTGACGGCGGGTCTGGTGGTGCTGCTCGCGGTCAGTTGCGCCGCCGTCGGGGTCGCCGCGGTGATCGAGCTGGACGGCTTTCTCACCGGCCGGCTCGACCAGCAGTTGGTCGAGGTCGGGACACAGTTCCCGGCCAGCCTGGAGCACAGGGGCACGACGCCGACCGACCACGACGCCGACGACAGGGAACGCGGCGACACCCGCCGACAGGCGCCGGGTACGTTCGGCGCCCGCCTGGTCGACGGCACCGTCACCAACGCGGCGGTCGTGCCCACCGACAAGGGCGGCGCCACGACCGACCTGAAGGTCGCGCTGACCGCGCGGGACCGGAGGGAACTGGCCGCGATCCGGGTCGACGGCAGGGCCCACACCATCCACCTCTCGTCCCTCGACCGATACCGCGTCCTCGCCTCCAAGGGCCGGGACGGCGACGTGATGATCACCGGACTCCCGCTGGAGTCGGTGGAGGCCACCGTCCACCGGCTGGAAGCGGTCGCCGGGATCGTCTTCGGCGCCGCCCTCCTGATCACCGGCTTCGCGGGCGCCCTCTGGGTGCGCTGGTCGCTGCGGCCGCTCAGCCGGGTCGCCGCCACGGCCACGCTGGTCAGCGAACTCCCGCTGGCCAGCGGCGAGGTGGCCCTGCCGCCCCGGGCGCCCGAGTCCGATCCGCGCAGCGAGGTCGGCCGGGTCGCGGGCGCCTTCAACCGCATGCTCGGCCATGTCGAGGACGCGCTCACCCACCGGCACGCCAGCGAGGAACGCCTGCGCAGCTTCGCGGCCGACGCGAGCCATGAGCTGCGGACCCCGGTGGCGTCGATCCGGGGTCACGCCGAACTCGCGCTGCTGCACCCGGACCCCGTGCCGCCCAAGGTGACCCGGGCGCTGGAGCGCATCGCGTCCGAGTCCGCCCGGATGGGCGTGATGGTCGACGAGATGCTTCTCCTTGCCCGTCTCGACGCGGGCCGCCCCCTGGAACGCCGCCCCGTCGACCTCACCCGCCTGGTCCTCGACGCGATCGCCGACGCGCGGGCCGCGGGCCCGGATCACCGCTGGGCCCTGGAACTCCCCGAGGAGCCGGTCACCGTCACGGGCGACGCCCACCGCCTCCAACAGGTGTTGGCCAACTTGTTGGCCAACGCGCGTTTGCACACGCCTGTTGGCACGAAGGTGACCGTGGCGGTGGAGAACGACATCGATGCGACCCGCCTGGTGGTCCACGACAACGGCCCGGGCGTCCCGGAGGATGTCCAGCCCGGAGTCTTCGAACGCTTCACCCGGGCCGACCGTCGACGGACGGAGGGCGGGGGAGCGGCCACGGGAGGAGGAGCGGGGCTGGGCCTGTCGATCGTGGTGGCGGTGGCGGAGGCGCATGGGGGAAGCGTGGAGCTGGAGAGCCGTCCGGGGGCGACCACGTTCACGGTTCGTCTTCCGGCGGCGGTCAGTACCGACTGATCGCCGTGGCCCCACCGGCGGTCCCGATCGCGATGTGCGGCCTCCGCCCGGGATCTACCCACGAGAGGATCCTCCGCATCGCGTCCACCGGCACGGACACACAACCGGCTGTGGCCCCACGTCCGTTGACATGCAGGAAGATCCCGGCACCCCGCCCCTTCACGGGCTTGGCGTAGTTGAACCCGATGACGAACCCGTACGCGTACTGCGTCGGGTACGAGACCATCCGCTCGGACTCCGCCGCCCGGCAGTCACGGGCCAGCGGCTCGCTCCACCGGTTGTAGACCCGTGACCGGATGTCCTCGCACCACCACGAACTCCCGTTCACCCGCCGGTACTTGGCCCGGGTCCCACCCGGAGCGGCCTTGACCCCGAAGGCGTACGGCAGGTCGTACAGCCCGGTGGGAGTGGTGTAGGACCCCTGTTTGCGTGCCCGGCCCTCGACCAGCCCCTTCGCCCCGAACCGCGCCGCGGTCGAACCGGCCTTCACCCATCTCCAGCCCCGCCGCTCCCACCAACTGAGCGTCCCTGTAGTGGAGTTCGTACGTGGCGCCTGGGCGACGATCAGTTGACCGCCGCCGCCGGTGTCCGCGAGCAACAGGGGCAGCGGAGGCTCCGCGGCACGCGCGGGCACCGCACCGAGCAGCAGAAGCAGGGACGCGGACGCGAGGGCGAGGACACCGGGACGCATGGCTCAGACGGTAGAGGCCGCGCACGGTGACGGCACCTCAGATGGGCCGAACAGGCCAGGCCTCCTCGTCAGGTCCGGACATCACCGTGGCCGCCCCGGCCGGCGTTCATCGGGGCGGCCACGGCTGCCTGTCACGTCACTGGGTGAGCGTGCAGGCGGCCAGGGAGTCCAGACCGGTCGGCTTGGTGCCCTGACGCCCGATGGAGATGGCGATGCGGTCGATGGTGGAGACGCGCTTGTCCTTCAGCGGGCCGAGAATCGCGTTCTGGACGAAGTTGGGTCCGCCCTGTCCGACGGTGTCGACGAGTCGCTTGTTGGCCTCGGCGATCTGGGTGTCGAGGAGGGCGAGGTTGCGGTCGACCTCGGCCTGCGCGGACGCCGGGACGGCGGGGAGCTGCGACTTCACGTCCGGGCAGGTGATGGTGCCGACCGCACTCGAAGCGGTGGCGGTGTCGTCCGTCCCCCCGGCCGCCTGGGTGGCGGCCGCCGTGGCGCTCGGGGTCGCGGTGTCCGTCGCACCGGTCGAACCGCTCGTGCCGGCCGCGTTGAGGGTGCACTCGGCGAGCGCGTCGAGGCCCGTCGGCTTGGTGCCCTGGCGGCCGATGGAGATGGCGATGCGGTCGATGGTGGAGACGCGCTTGTCCTTCAGCGGGCCGAGGATGGCGTTCTGGACGAAGTTGGGTCCGCCCTGTCCGACGGTGTCGACGAGTCGCTTGTTGGCCTCGGCGATCTGGGTGTCGAGGAGGGCGAGGTTCCGGTCCACCTCGGCCTGCGCGGACGCCGGGATCGCGGGGAGCTGCGACTTCACGTCCGGGCAGGTGATCGTCCCGGGGTCGGACAGCGTCCGGGCGCTCTGCGTGGTGCTGCTCTTGTCGGGCGTACCGGCAAGAGCGGAACCGGCGATGACCGCGCCGGACAACACCACGGCGGCGGCACCGCCGATGAACACGACGCGACGCTTGTTGTACTTGGGGAGAGCCCTGGACATGCGAATGCCTCACTCGGGTCAGGGGTGAACGGGGAGTGACTCGTGGGGGAAACGCGGCGCCTGCGTTCGGCGAGAGGTACGGGAAAGCGGTTGCTGGTGTTCAAGGGCCGCTAAAATTGACGAATCATGCGAGGGTCTGCATAATCATGCATGCGCACGATGCAGGGATACTGCGGATACCGCGGGGACGTGATGCGGGAACACTGCAAGCGTGACGACCGACCCATCCACAGCCTTTGAGGAGCAGCGCAAGTGAGCAGCAACAGCGGTGACGTACGGCTCTGGGGCGGTCGTTTCGCCGACGGTCCCGCCGAGGCCCTGGCGAAGCTGTCCGCGTCCGTCCACTTCGACTGGCGGCTCGCGCCCTACGACATCGCCGGTTCGCGAGCCCACGCGCGCGTGCTGCACAAGGCGCACCTCCTCACGGACGACGAGCTGACCCGGATGCTCGCGGGCCTCGACCAGCTCGAAGCGAACGTCGCCGACGGCACTCTGGTCGGCACGATCGCCGACGAGGACGTCCATACGGCCCTGGAACGCGGCCTGTTGGAGATCCTCGGCCCCGACCTCGGCGGCAAACTGCGCGCGGGCCGCTCCCGCAACGACCAGGTCGCCACCCTCTTCCGCATGTACCTGCGCGACCACGCCCGTACGATCGGCGGCCTGATCGCCGACCTCCAGGACGCGCTGATCGGCCTCGCGGAGGCCCACCCCGACGTGGCGATGCCCGGCCGCACCCACCTCCAGCACGCCCAGCCGGTCCTCTTCGCCCACCACGTCCTGGCCCACGTCCAGCCCCTGTCCAGGGACGCGGAACGCCTGCGCCAGTGGGACGAGCGCACAGCCGTCTCCCCGTACGGCTCCGGCGCCCTGGCGGGCTCGTCCCTCGGCCTGGACCCGGAGTCGGTGGCGAAGGACCTCGGCTTCGAGCACGGCTCGGTCGCCAACTCGATCGACGGCACGGCCTCGCGTGACTTCGTCGCCGAGTTCGCCTTCATCACCGCGATGATCGGTGTGAACCTCTCCCGGATCGCCGAGGAGGTCATCATCTGGAACACGAAGGAGTTCTCCTTCGTGACCCTGCACGACGCGTTCTCCACGGGCTCGTCGATCATGCCGCAGAAGAAGAACCCGGACATCGCGGAGCTGGCGCGCGGCAAGTCGGGCCGCCTGATCGGCAACCTGACCGGCCTGATGGCCACGCTCAAGGCGCTCCCCCTCGCCTACAACCGCGACCTCCAGGAGGACAAGGAGCCGGTCTTCGACTCCATCGACCAACTGGAGGTCCTGCTCCCGGCGTTCACCGGCATGATGGCCACCCTGACCATCCACCGCGAGCGCATGGAGGAACTGGCCCCGGCCGGCTTCTCCCTCGCCACCGACATCGCCGAGTGGCTGGTCAAGCAGGGTGTCCCGTTCCGGGTCGCGCACGAGGTCGCTGGCGAGTGCGTCAAGGTCGCGGAGTCCGAGGGTGTCGAACTCGACGGCCTCACCGACGAACAGTTCGCGAAGATCTCCGCCCACCTCACCCCCGAGGTCCGCACGGTCCTCAACGTCCCGGGCGCCCTGGCATCCCGCAACGGCCGCGGCGGCACGGCCCCGAGCGCGGTGGCCATCCAACTGGCCGAGGTGAAGCAGGACCTGGCGGTCCAGCACGCTTGGGCCACGGCGAAGAGCTGAGGGTTTTTCCGAGGGCGGGGGGCTGGGGCCTGATGCTGATGGGGCACACACGTCTCGACACCGCTGGGATCCGGGCCGCCCGCCAGGTGATCGACCCGGTCTTTCTCGGCACTCCGCTGTACCGGTGCGAGGCACTGGAACCCGCCCTCGGATGTGCGGTGAGCGTCAAGCTCGAAACGGCGAACCCGGTCCGCAGCTTCAAGGGCCGGGGCACCGAGGTGATCGCGAGCCTGCTCGCAGACAACGGCTCGCGCGCGGCGGTGTGCGCGAGCGCGGGCAACCTCGGCCAGGCCCTCGCGTGGTCCGGTCGCGGCCGGGGTCTCGACATCACCGTCGTGGCCTCCCGCTTCGCGACCCGGACCAAACTCGATCGCATCCGCGCACTGGGCGCCCGGTTGGAACTGGTCGACGGCGACCACGAGTTGGCGCGCGAGCGGGCGGCGGCCGTCGCACGCCACGACGGCATCCGGCTGGTCGAGGACAGCCTGGACATCGAGACCTGCGAGGGCGCGGCGACCATCGGTCTGGAACTGGTGGACACCGCGCCGCAGTTCGACACCGTGCTGATCGCTCTCGGCGGCGGCGCGCTGGCCACCGGCGTGGGCCATGTGCTGAAGGAACTCGCGCCCGACGTTGAGGTGATCTGCGTCCAGCCGCTGGGCGCACCGGCGTTGACCCTCTCGTGGCGCGCCCGACGGGTCGTCACCACCGACTTGACCGACACCATCGCCGACGGAGTCGCCGGCCGGTATCCCGTCCCGGCCGTCCTGGACGACCTCCTCCTTGTCGCCGACGACGCCGTCCTCGTCCAGGAGGCGTCGATCATCGCCGGTATGCGGCTGCTCCTCGACCACGCCGGCCTCGTCGTCGAACCCTCGGCCGCGCTCGGAATCGCCGCGATCCTCGAAGACCGCGACCGTTTCGCCGGCCGGCATGTCGTCACCATCGTGTGCGGCGGCAACGTGGACATGGACGCCTACCGCCGCTGGACGGCTCCCGCACCCGGCCCCTGACGTCAAGGTCATCGCGGGTTACGTTGGTCGAAGCCCAACCGGAACCGCCCCACCGGAGCCGACCGAACGGAGCCCGCGATGCCCTTCGCCCGACTGGCCGCAGCGACCACCCCCACCAGCCACCTCGGACTGGGCCTCGCCGCCGTCGGCCGCCCCGGCTACATCAACCTCGGCCGCGACCAGGACCTCGGCGAGGACCGCAGCCCCGAATCCCTGCGCGCCCGCACCCACGAACTCCTCGACGCCGCCTACGCGCAGGGCGTCCGCTACTTCGACGCGGCCCGCTCCTACGGCCGCTCCGAGGAGTTCCTCGCCGACTGGCTGACCGCCCGCCCCGGCCTCGACGACATCGTGGTCGGCAGCAAATGGGGCTACACCTACACCGCCGACTGGTCCACCGACGCCGAGAAGCACGAGGTCAAGGACCACAGCGTCCAGACCTACGAGCGCCAGCGCGCCGAGACCGCCGCCCTGCTCGGCGACCGCCTCGACCTCTACCAGATCCACTCGGTGACCCCCGACAGCCCGGCCCTCACCGACAAGGAACTCCACGCGAGGCTGGCCGAGGCCGCCGCCGGGGGAGTCACCATCGGCTTCTCGACCAGCGGACCGGCCCAGGCCGACGCCATCCGCGCCGCGCTCGCCGTGACGGTCGACGGCGAGCCCCTCTTCCGGACCGTCCAGTCGACGTACAACGCCCTGGAGACCTCGGCGGGCCCCGCCCTCGCCGAGGCCCACGACGCCGGGCTCACCGTGATCGTCAAGGAGGGCATGGCCAACGGACGGCTGGCTCAGCCGTACGCGCCGGACGCCCTGAAGGCCGTAGCCGAAGAGACGTCCCTCGGCACCGACGCGGTCGCGCTGGCCCTGATCCTGCGTGAGCCATGGGCCGGTGTGGTCCTGTCCGGCGCGGCGACCGTGGGGCAGCTCGCCTCCAATCTGCACGCGGCGGTCGTGGACCTGAACGACGACCAGCTCGCCCGTCTCGACGCGCTGGCCGAGGACCCGCACACGTACTGGGAGCGGCGCGGACAACTGCCCTGGCACTGACGGGACACCTGATGCACCCCGAGCCATGAGTCACACATGCCCATGATGAGACATGACTGTCTCATCTGGGTTATGGTTGTCTCATGGCCGTCGACCGTGACCACGTACTGCGCAGTGCAGCCGCCCTGCTCACCCGGAAATCCACGTCCACCATGGACGAGGTCGCCAGGGCGGCCGGAATCAGCCGGGCCACCCTGCACCGCCAGTTCGCCGGGCGCGACGCGCTGGTCCGCGCGCTGGAGGCGCTCGGTATCGCCGAGTGCGAGGCGGCCCTGGACACGGCCCGCCTGGCCGAGGGGCCCGCGAGCGACGCCGTACGGCGGCTGGTGCGCGCGCTGGAGCCGGCGGCCGGCCTGCTCGCGTTCCTCTACACCGAGAACCAGCTCTTCGAGGGCGAGGGACAGAACGAGGGCTGGACCCGCATCGACGACCGGATCGCCGCGCTCTTCCGGCGCGGCCAGTCGAGCGGCGAGTTCCGCATCGACCTCACCCCGGCCTGGCTCACCGAGGCCCTCTACGGCCTGATGGCCTCCGGCGCCTGGGCCGTCCAGGAGGGCCGGGTCGCCGCCAACGACTTCACGCACATGATCGTCGAGCTGCTGCTCGGCGGAGCACTCAGAAGAGATGAAACACGGAGAGAGGAATCATGACCAGCACCCTGCGGCCGGCTGTCGCGACGGAGACGGAGAAGCGCCCGGGCCGTTGGCTCGCGCTCTCCGTCCTCGTGCTCGCCGTGCTGCTGGTGGCCGTGGACGCGACCGTCCTGGGCCTCGCGACCCCTTACATCAGCGAGGACTTGAAGCCCTCGGGCACCCAACTCCTGTGGATCGGCGACGTCTACTCCTTCGTCATCGCCGGTCTGCTGGTGTCGATGGGCAGCCTCGGCGACCGAATAGGCCGCAAGCGCATCCTGCTCGTCGGCGCCACCACCTTCGGCGCGATCTCGGTTCTCAACGCCTATGCCACGACACCGGAGTTGATGATCCTGGCCCGGGCGTTGCTCGGCGTCGCGGGCGCGACCCTGATGCCCGCCACCCTCGCCCTGATCCGCAACCTCTTCCACGACCCGCGCGAACGCAGCCTGGCCGTCGGCATCTGGGGCGCAACCGCCTCCGCCGGTACGGCAGTCGGTCCCGTCGCGGGCGGCTTCCTGCTCGAACACTTCTGGTGGGGCTCGGTGTTCCTCATCAACCTGCCCGTCATGGCGGTCCTCGTCCTGGTCGGCATCAAGACGCTCCCCGAGTCGAAGAACCCGAACCCCGGGCCCTGGGATCTGCTCAGCGTCACCCTGTCCCTGGTCGGCATGATCGCCACGGTGTACGCGGTCAAGGAGGCGGCGACCCACGGCTTCACCGCTACGACGGCCGCCGCCGGCCTGCTCGGCGTGGCCGCGCTGTACGGCTTCGTGCGGCGCCAACTCACCATGCCCGTACCGCTGTTGGACATGCGTCTGTTCCGCAACCGGGGCTTCAGCGGCGCGGTCCTCGCCGACCTGCTGACCATCCTCGGACTGTCCGGGCTGGTCTTCTTCCTCTCCCAGTACCTGCAACTCGTCCAGGGCCGCAGCCCGTTCGAGGCAGGCCTCGCCGAAATCCCCGCAGCCATGGGCGCGGTGGCGGCAGGCCTGGTCGCGGGCCGGGCGGCCCGCCGCTTCTCGGTCCGCGCGATCGTCGCCGGCGGTCTCGCGGCGGTGGGCCTGGCCCTCGCCGTCCTGACCACCGTGGACCGGTCGACCGGCTACCCGCTCCTCGGCGCCGCGCTGCTGGTGGTCGGCGTCGGCGCCGGCTTCTCCTTCACCGTGACCGCCGACGTCATCCTCTCCTCCGTACCGAAGGAACAGGCGGGCGCGGCCTCGGCGGTCTCGGAGACGGCGTACGAACTCGGCGCGGCCCTCGGCATCGCCGTACTCGGCTCGATCGTGACGGGCGTGTACCGGGACTTCACGGCCCCGACGGGCACCCCGAGCGGGGCGCACGAGTCACTGGGCGGCGCGGTGGAGGCGGCGGCCGGGATGCCGAGGGAGGCGGCTCAGCAGATGTTGGCGTCGGCCCGCGAGGCCTTCGTGGACGGCCTGTCCATCGCGGTGGGCGCGGGCGCGATCGTCCTGCTGGCCACGGCAGTCGCGGCGTGGTTCATGCTGCGGGACCAACGGTTGGACAGCACACCCCAGGGTTAGGCGGCTTTCGCCTTGGTGGCGTACATGTCCACGTACTCCTGCCCCGACAACCGCATGACCTCGGTCATCACGGAGTCGGTCACGGCCCGCAGCACATAGCGGTCCCGGTCCATCCCCTCGTACCGGGAGAACTCCATCGCCTCACCGAACCGCACGGTGACCCGCCCGGGACGGGGGATCCCCGCACCGCCCGGCTGCAACTTGTCCGTGCCGATCATCGCGAAGGGAACAACCGGCGCGCCCGTCATCATCGTGAGGCGGGCGATGCCGGTGCGGCCCCGGTACAGCCGGCCGTCGGGGGACCGCGTGCCCTCGGGGTAGATGCCGAAGACCTTGCCCTCCTCCAGCACGCGGCGTCCGGTCATCAGTGCGGCGACGCCGCCGTTCGCGCCGTCCCGGTCCACCGGGATCATGCCGACGCCGGTGAAGAACCACGCCATGAGGCGGCCCTTGAAGCCCTTGCCGGTGACGTACTCGTCCTTGCCGATGAAGAACACCTGCCGGTCGCACACCAGCGGCAGGATCATCGAGTCGATGAACGTGAGATGGTTCCCGGCCAGGATCACCGGCCCGTCGCCCGGGATGTGCTCCACACCCTCCACCCGTGGGCGGAACATCAGGCGCATGATCGGTCCGAGCACTGCCTTGATGAGCGCGAAGCGGGACAACGGGCCCTCCGGTGTCAAGGGGTTCGATATAAGTCTGTGCAGGTGAGGACGATACTCGCGGCGCCCGGGGTATTGCACATCGGGTTCACCCAAGTCTTACGCGGTGTTGACGCCCGTTTACCTGCGGTGGCGCGCCGGAGCCGTCCCGTAACCGGGCCGCCATGTTGTGACACATCTCGCGTTCCTTGCTGATGGTGGGTCAAACCTCGCCTTGCGTACGACATCCAGCGTCGGCGCCGTGTTCCGGCCGAGGTCTCCCGTTGGTCATGTACGCGCACCTACGATCGGCGCGCAGCGACGGGGCGACGCCAGGAGGATTCATGGACACGCAGGGAACGCAGGGGCCGAACGAGCGAGTGAACGGCACCGGACGGCGGGCGCTGCTCGGCGCGGCCGTGCTCGGCGCGGGAGTGGCCGCACTGGGGCCGGCCGGCAGCGCGAGAGCCGCCGAGGCGACCGGGAAGGGCGGGCACGGCGGCGGGTTGAAGAGCCTGCCCGTGCCGACGATCATCGGCCACCGGGGAACCAGCGGCTACCGCCCCGAGCACACCTTCGGCTCGTACAACCTGGCCCTCGACCTGGGTGCCGACATCGTCGAGGCCGGTGACCTCGTCCCCACCAAGGACGGCCACCTGGTCTGCCGGCACGAGCCGGAGATCGGCGGTACCACCAACGTCGCCGACCACCCCGAGTTCGCCTCCCGCAAGACCACCAAGGTGCTCGACGGCGTCTCCACCACCGGCTGGTTCACCGAGGACTTCACGCTCGCCGAGCTGAAGACCCTGCGCGCCATCGAGCGCATCCCGGCCAACCGCCCGCACAACACGCTCTACAACGGCCGCTGGGAGATCCCCACCTTCGAAGAGGTCCTCAAGTGGCAGGACGAGCAGACCCGTAAGCGCGGCAAGCAGGTCTGGATCTACCCCGAGATGAAGCACCCCACCTACTTCCGCAAGCGCGGCTTCGAGATGGACAAGCTCCTCGCGAAGGCCCTGCGCAAGCACGGCAAGGACCGCAGGAACTCGCCGGTCCTCATCCAGTGCTTTGAGCCGACCGGCATCCAGAAGATCAGCAAGCTGGTCGACAACAACCTCGCGGTGCTGCTGTCCGGCACGGGCACCCAGCCCTTCGACTTCATCGACCTGGGCGACCCGCGCAAGGTCGACGACCTGATCACCCCCAAGGGCCTCGCCGAGATCGCGACGTACGCGCAGGGCATCGGCCCGACCCTCGACCTGATCATCACGAAGAACGCCGACGGCAGCCTGAACAAGGAGACCACCCTGGTCGCCGACGCGCACAAGGCGGGCCTGATCCTGCACCCCTACACCATGCGCAACGAGAACCCCTTCCTGCCGCTGGAGTACCGCAAGGGCACGGCCGTGGACGCCTACGGCGACGCGTTCGGTGCCTTCCAGCGGTACTTCGCCACCGGCATCGACGGTGTCTTCACCGACAACGCCGACACCGGTCTGCTCGCCCGCGCGGACTTCGTCAACGGCTGAGCCCCGCGCCCCGTTGGAGTGACAGACGGCCGCCCCGGCAACCTTGTGCCGGGGCGGCCGCGTCGTGCCGCATATGACACATCAACTCGTCGCCACCTTGCGCCCACTGCTCGCGGCCGAGGCCTCCGCCGAGGCATATGCCTCCGGAACCGAGCCGGGAGACCTCGAACAGGCCGTGTGGCTCCGCCTCCTGGAACGCCTCGACGCCTCCGGCCCACCGGTCGACCCCCAGCGCTGGCTGCGCCGCGCGGTCCGCTCCGAGGCCCGCCGCACCCGCCGCACGGCTCGCCTCGAGCAGTCGTACGGCGATGTTCCCGTCGAGGACGGCGACCGCGGCCCCGAACAGACCGCCCTCGCTGCGGCGAGGCATCGCGCGCTGCACGACGCGGTGCGCCGGCTGCCCGGCCGGTGCCCGCGACTGATGGAGGCGCTGCTGTCACCCAAGGACCTCACCTACCGTGAGATCGCGGGGGAGTTGGGTATCTCACAGGGCAGTCTCGGCCCGGAACGTTCCAGATGTCTGGGATGTCTTCGGCGATTGCTGACGCCGGAGGTTGCGGCCCTCGAAGCACGGGGATAGGAGTGAGAAACCAAAAAGCGATCAGGTGAGCGGGAGGCGTGCGCACATGGGCATGAGCGTGACCATCTCGGTGGCGACCGAGCAGGACGCAGAGCAGATCTTCAGGCTGCAGTACCTGTGCTTCCAGAGCGAGGCGGCGCTGTACGGCAACTACCGCATCGACCCGCTCGTCCAGAGTCTCGACTCCGTCCGTGCCGAGGTCGGCTCGGACTGCGTCTTCGTCGCGCGGCTCGGCGAGGAGGTGGTCGGCTCGGTCCGCGGCACGGTGACGGAGGACGGCGCCGCGGCCATCGGCAAACTCTGCGTCCACCCGCGCCTCCAGGGTCACGGCATCGGCGCCCGCCTCCTCCGCGCGGCCGAAGCCGCCCTTGCCGGGGAGCGCGGCGCCAAGAAGTTCCGCCTCCACACCGGCCACCGCAGCGAGGGCAACCTCCGCCTGTACCGGCGCGTCGGCTACGAGACCGTGGGCACCTCCCAGGGTGACGACGGCGTACCGATGATCGTCCTGGAGAAGCCGGTCGAGGCGTACGTAGCTACTGCGTGACGGTGTCGGCTCGGTTCTTCCGGAGCCAGTACAGCGCGGACAACGGCAGCAGCACGGGGATGAAGATGTACCCCGCGCCGTAGTACGACCAGACCGTCGCGTCCGGGAAGGCCGAGCTGTCGATCACGGTCAGCGTGCCCACGATCAGGACACCCGCGAGTTCGGCGGCGCAGCACGCCTGTGCCGCCCTGCGGGCCCGCTCCCCGCCGCGGATCAGGGAGTACGTGATGAAGCCGTACACCACACCCGCGACGGCCGACAGCGAGTAGGCGAGCGGGGCCCGGTCGAAGTCGGTGGCGATCTGGTAGACGGAGCGCGACACCGCGCCGACGACCATCACGCCGTAGAACCAGACGAGCAGCATGCCGGGCCCGCCGATGAGCCGCTTCGGCTTCTCTTCCACGGTGTCTTCCACGGCTGTCATCTCAGCTTCCCCAGATGTCGTAGAGCCGGACTTCGAGCACGGCGAGGACCACGGCGCCGGCCGCGACCGTCGCCGAACCCCAGCGGGTGCGCTCCGCCAGCGACATGAAACCGGCCGCAGGGACGGCCGCGAACGCGCCCAGGAGATACGCCACGAAGATCGCCGTGCCCTGCTCGGCCTTCTCGCCGCGCGCCAACTGCACGATGCCGATGACCAGTTGGACGGTGGCCAGCAGGGTGACCACGGCCATCCCGATGAAGTGCCAGTCCTTGGTCGACTGATCGCGGTAGGCCGCCCACCCGGTCCAGGCGGCGAGCAGCAGCGCGGCGACACCGGTCACCAGCGTCAGGGCATCAAGCATGCAGTGACCCTATTACGGGCCAAAAGGCAGGTGACCGTAGGGTCGGGAACATGAAGATCCACGCTGAGGCCCTCCTGTTCGACAACGACGGCACACTCGTCTCCTCCCTCGAATCCGTGCGCAGGTGCTGGACCCGGTGGGCGGCGGAGTTCGGGATCACCGCCGAGGACTTCGCGCGGGTCGAGCTGCACGGACGGACCGCCGTGGCGATAGCCGCCGACCTGCTGCCCGCCGACGTCGTCCCGGCGGCGGTCGCGCGGATCGAGGCGCTGGAGGTGGAGGACGTGCCCAACGGCGGCGCGACCCTGCTGCCCGGCACCAGGGACTTCCTCGACTCGCTGCCCGCCGACCGCTGGGCCGTCGTCACCTCCGCCACCCGCAGGCTGGCCGAGGCCCGGCTCGCCCACGCGGGCATCCTCCCCAAGACCCTCGTGGTCGCCGAGGACGTCACGCGCGGCAAGCCCGACCCCGAGCCCTACCTCCTCGCCGCCCGCCAACTGGGCGTCGACCCGGCCCGCTGTGTCGTCTTCGAGGACGCCCCGGCGGGCCTCCAGGCGGGCCGCGCGGCCGGAATGATCACCGTGGCATTGGCCACAACCCACCAGGCCCACGAGCTGGACGCCGACCTGGTCGTCGACAACCTCTCGGCCTTGTCCGCGCTGGTCAGCGACGGGGGAGTGGAGATCTCCGAGCGCCGCTGACGGCCGTCCGCCACTGTCCGGCATGCGGACAGCGGCCCGTTGTCAGGACCGTACGTCTGGTTTACTGATTCCATGACCACGACGAGCAGCCGCACCTTTGCGACCGAGGCGACCCTGACGCCCGGTGCTCGTTGTATGTGTCGAATGTGCGCCTTCTAGAGGGCCCCCGCACCACCCCCGCCTCGCGCCCCGAAGCGAGCCGTCGTGGCATGTCCCCGCGCCGAACGCCGTAGGTGACTCCTGCCCCGCGCACATTTTCCCTCCCGTACCAGGGCACACCCACGCCCGCGTACTCGACAGTCATGGAATCCCAGTGATCACCACATCGGGCCTGACCAAGGTCTACCGCTCGCGAGGCCGTGAGGTCACCGCCCTCGACGGCGTCGATCTCCACGTCCGCGAAGGCGAGGTGTACGGCGTCATCGGCCAGTCCGGCGCCGGCAAGTCCTCGCTCATCCGCTGCGTGAACCTGCTGGAGAAGCCCACCGCCGGCACGGTCACCGTCGCCGGACAGGACCTCACCGCCCTCGCCGGGCGCGGACCCCGGGCCGGACGCGAACTCCGGCAGGCGCGCAGCCGTATCGGCATGGTCTTCCAGCACTTCAACCTGCTCTCCTCGCGGACCGTGCAGGACAACGTCGAGTTGCGGCTCGAAATCCTCGGCACCTCGGGCAAGGAGCGCTCGCGCAAGGCACTCGAACTGCTCGACCTCGTCGGACTCGCCGACCAGGCCAAGGCCTACCCGGCGCAGCTCTCCGGCGGTCAGAAGCAGCGCGTCGGCATCGCCCGCGCCCTGGCCGGCGACCCCAAGGTGCTGCTCTCCGACGAGGCCACCAGCGCCCTCGACCCGGAGACCACCCGCTCGATCCTCCAACTGCTGCGCGACCTGAACCGGCAGTTGGGCCTCACCGTCCTGCTCATCACCCATGAGATGGACGTCGTGAAGTCGATCTGCGACTCGGCCGCCCTCATGGAGAACGGGCGCATCGTCGAGGCGGGCACCGTGAGCGAACTCCTCGCGACCCCGGGCTCCGAGCTGGCCTCCGCACTGTTCCCGGTCAGCGGCGAGGCGCACGGCGAGGACCGGACCGTCGTCGACGTCACCTTCCACGGCGAGGCCGCCACCCAGCCCGTCATCTCCCAGCTCTCGCGCACCTACAACATCGACATCTCGATCCTCGGCGCCGCCATCGACACCGTCGGCGGACTCCAGGTGGGCCGTATGCGCATCGAACTGCCCGGCCGCTACGAGGACAACGTCGTGCCGATCGGCTTCCTGCGCGAACAGGGCCTGCAGATCGACGTGTTGGGCCAGGAGCCCGTACTGCTGAAGGAAGGTGCCAAGTGAGCTGGTCCGAGATGCAGCCCCTGCTGTCCCAGGCGTGTTGGGACACGCTCTACATGGTCGGCTGGTCCACGGTCATCGCCGTCGTCGGCGGGCTCCCGCTCGGCGTCCTGCTCGTGCTGACCGACCGCGGCGGACTCCTCCAGAACGTCGCCGCCAACAAGGTCATCGGGCAGATCGTGAACATCGCCCGCTCGCTGCCGTTCATCATCCTCATGGTCGCGCTGATGAACTTCACCCGGACCATCACCGGCACGACCATCGGCCGCGAGGCCGCCATCGTGCCGCTCGCGATCGGGGCGATTCCCTTCTTCGCGCGCCTTGTCGAGACGGCTGTCCGCGAAGTGGACGGCGGGCTCGTCGAGGCCGCGCAGTCGATGGGCGGCAACACCTGGACCATCGTGCGCAAGGTCCTCGTACCGGAGTCCCTGCCTTCGCTGATCTCCAGCACCACCACCACGATCGTCGCGCTCATCGGCTACTCCGCGATGGCCGGCACGGTCGGCGCCGGCGGCCTCGGCGACATCGCCATCCGCTACGGCTACCAGCGCTTCGAGACCCAATTGATGTGGATCACCGTGGCGATCCTCGCGGTCGTCATCTCCCTCATCCAGTTCGCCGGCGACTACGCGGCCCGCTCGCTGCACCGGCGCGGCGGACGCTCCGGTCCCGCGCCGAGGCTCCGGCTGCTGAAGGCCGCGTAGGCACCCCGGTACCCCGTATCCCCACAGACTCCCCGCACCACCCACCGCGGGGCAGCAACACCCCTCAGGAAAGGCACTTTTCGTGCGCAACACCGCCAAGATCACCACCGCCGTCCTCGCCGCCGGAGCCCTCACCTTCGCGCTCTCGGCCTGCGGTTCGGACAAGGGCTCCTCCGCGTCCTCCGACTACAGCGGACCGCTGGTCGTCGCCGCGAGCCCCACCCCGCACGCCGAGATCCTCGACTACGTCAAGGACCACCTGGCGAAGAAGGCGGGACTCGACCTGGAGGTCAAGGAGTTCACCGACTACGTCACGCCGAACACGGCGACCGAGGACGGGTCCGTGGGCGCCAACTACTTCCAGAACCAGCCGTACCTGGACGACTTCAACAAGAAGAACGGCACCCACATCGTGCCCGTCGTCACGGTCCACCTGGAGCCGCTCGGCCTCTACTCCCACAAGGTCAAGAGCGCCGACGCCCTCAAGAGCGGCGCGACGATCGCCGTCCCGAACGACAGCGTGAACGAGGCCCGCGCCCTGAAGCTGCTCGCGGCCAACAAGCTGATCACCCTCAAGGCCGGTGTCGGCAACGAGGCGACCCCCGCCGACATCACCAAGAACCCCAAGAACCTCAAGTTCAAGGAGTTGGAGGCGGCCCAGACCCCGCGCTCCCTGGACGACGTCGACGCGGCCGTCATCAACGGCAACTACGCCATCTCCACGGGCCTGAAGCCCGCCAAGGACGCCATCGTCCTGGAGTCCGCGACGAACAACCCCTACGGCAACTTCCTCGCCGTGAAGAAGGGCAACGAGAAGGACCCGCGCGTCAAGAAGCTCGCGAAGCTCCTCACCTCGCCCGAGGTCAAGAAGTTCATCGAGGACAAGTACGACGGCTCGGTCATCCCGTCCTTCTGAGTCGCCTTGTAGACAACTCGCCGCAACTCACCGGGTCCACCCACTCACCTTGGGTGGACCCCGTGGTGCGGTTGGGTGCTTTCATGCTGCATGCTGGGCAGTTCAGGGGGCCCTGAACATTTTCCAACGGTTACGGAGCGGCGCATGACTAGCACCTTCCCCAACATCTCCATCAGCACGGAGCGGTTGGTGCTGCGGCCCCTCGACGAGGACGACATCTCCGCCCTGACCGAGATGATGAACGACGAACAGGTCGGGGCCTGGACCGATGTCCCCCAGCCGTTCACCGAGGACCGGGCCCGCCGCTGGATCACCGAGTACGCGCCCACCGAACGGACTTCGGGCCGCGGCCTCGACCTCGCCGTCACCGAGTTCCTCACCCAGCGCCTGGTCGGCGTCGTCCAACTCGCCAAGACCAACTGGCACGTTCGCTCCACCGAGCTGTCGTACGTCATCGCGCCCTGGGCCCGCGGCGAGGGCTACGCCTCCGAAGCCGCCCTCGCCACCGCCCAATGGCTGTTCGGGGACCAGAAGTTGGAGCGCATCGAACTGCGCACCGCCGCCGACAACACCGCCTCCCAACAGGTGGCCCAGAAGATCGGCTGCATCAGCGAGGGCGTCCTGCGGGGCGCGTGCATAGCGCACGTCCGCGCCGACGACGGCACCTGGTCCGACGTCCGCACCGACTTCATCGTGTGGAGCCTCCTCCCGGAGGACCTGGAGGGCACGGCCGAACAGCTCGCCGACGCCGACGGTTTCACGTCACTCGCCGACTGGAACTGAAACCGGCGGGTACGACCCCGGGAGCACCGCCCGGTCGCACCAGGTACCCTCACGGTGCCCGCGTACGGGCCGCTTTTCCCGACGACCTGCGAAGAACCCCTGGAGACTGACGACGATGGCCGACCGCGTCACGGTGATCGGCTGGGACGGCTCTCCGCTGACCGCCGCGGCACGCTCCGCACTCGCCGCGGCCAGCCTGGTGGCCGGCGCGCCCCACCATCTCGCGCTCCCCGAGGTGCCGCAGCGCGCCGAGCGCATCCGCCTCGGCAGCGTCGCCCTCGCCGCCCGCCGGATCGCCGGACACCGCGGCACCGCCGTCGTGTTCGCCGACGGCGACCCGGGCTTCTTCGGCGTCGTACGCAGCCTGCGCGCCCCCGAGTTCGGCCTGGAGGTAGAGGTCGTCCCGGCCGTCTCCTCCGTGGCCGCCGCCTTCGCCCGGGCCGGTATGCCCTGGGACGACGCACAGGTGGTCGTCGCACACCGGCGCACCCTGCGACGCGCGGTGAACGTATGCCGGGCCCATGCAAAAGTCGCCGTTCTCACCTCACCGGGCGCCGGCCCCGCCGAACTCGGCCTGCTGATGGAGGGCGTCCACCGCACCTTCGTCATCTGCGAGGAACTGGGCACCGAGCGCGAGCAGGTCACCGTCCTCACCTCCGACAAGGCCGCCGACCGCACCTGGCGCGACCCCAACGTCGTCATCGTCATCGGCGGCCCGGCCGGACCCGCCGTCACGACCGTCGCGGGCGAGGGCTGGATCGCCGGCCGTGACCCGGCCGCCGTCGCCCGCGGCTGGACCCTTCCCGCCGAGGCCTACGGAGGTCAACCGGGCGAGGGTGAGACGGATCTGCTCCGGGCCGCCCAACTCGCCCGCCTCGGCCCGCGCGTCGGAGACCTCGTGTGGGACATCGGCTGCGGCAGCGGCGCCTTCGCCATCGAGGCGGCCCGCGCCGGAGCCGCCGTCATCGCCGTCGACCGCGACACCCAGGCCTGCACCCGCACCGACTCCGCGGCCCGTAGCTTCGGCGTGCACCTCCAGATCGTCCAGGGCGACGCCCCGCACATCCTGGAGAACCTCCCCGAACCCGACGTCGTACGCGTCGGCGGCGGGGGAGTGGCCGTCGTCTCCGCGGTCGCCGACCGGCGCCCGCAGCGCATCGTGGCGCACGCCTCGACCCGCGACGAGGCCGAACTCGTCGGCCGCGACCTCACGGAGCACGGCTACCACGTCGAGTGCGCCCTCCTCCAGTCCGTCCAACTCGACACCAGGGCCTGGACGGAGACGGAGCGGAGCGTCGCGTTCCTGCTCAGCGGCCTCCTGCCGGAGCGCGTTTCCTGACCCCTCGTACCGTCCCCGTGATCCTGTTGTCGTACTGCGCGCGGTAGGCTGGCGGACTGTTGTACCGCATCGGGTGACCCGGCACTTCGTTCGTCAATGTCCGGAAAACCCGCCCGTTTTGGGGCGAGTGTGGTACGGCGGAACCGGGGGATGCGCAACGTGGCGCAGTCCACAGCGGGCTGTCGCGGGTCAAGCTGTCGCGACGGCCGAACGGCCGCGACAATGCCAGGCAATGGCTTTGTCGTCTAAATTGCTTTGTCGCTTTTTGGCGTCGGGTCGTTCGTGCCGCTGGACAGGCACGCTCGTTCTCCATCAGGGGCGGTCGGTGCGCCGTTCCCGGTGAGCGGGTCGTAGAAGCACTAACCGATGGGCGAGGGGTACGCATGACCGACACCGGCCAGGTCCCGGCCGAGGGGCTGCCGGAGAACGCAGGCATGGTGGAACAGCCGAGCGTTCCCGCACACGGCGCGTACGCCTACCTCTCCGAGAGCACCGCCGAGGACGAAGACCTGTTGCTGCTGCCGGGCGCCCAGGGCGCCTGGGGCAACGAGGTCCCGCCCCCGGCCCCCGAGCCCGTCGTCGAGGCCGTCCACGAGCCCGGCCCGCACGAGACGGCCGGCCGTGACAGCGGTTCCGTCGACCTCAGCGGCGTCCGGCTGACCGAACAGCCGCCCGCGCCGGTCACCCCGCGCCGCCCGCTGCACCTCGGCCCGCCCCTCCCGGACACCTCCGCGAGCCCGGTCCGCTCCCTCGCCGACCGGGGGCCCGCGGGCGCGCCGGTACGGCAGCCCGGCCCGCCGGCGACCGGCCCCGAGTACTTCGACGCACCCCAGCTCCGCGATCTGCCTCCGCAGGGCGCGGCTCCCTGGGGCGTCCAGCCTCCGGTGGGCGCGGAGGCGCAGCCTGCCGAAACGGTTGTTCCCGTAAGCGAACCGAGCGTGGAGCCAGCTGCCGTGGCACCGGCCGAGGAGGTGCTCGGCGCGAGCGTCGCCACGGCCGTGGACGCGGGGATCGTCGTGCCCGAGCCGGCTGCGGATCCGGTCCCGGTCCCTGTTCCGGTCGCAGACGGGGACATCACGCAGGCTCCCGACGCCGGAGAGGCGTGGCAGGAGCACGGGCAGGTGTACGCGGTGGCGGTCGCGGAGGCTTCCGTGCCCGAGCCGGAGCCCGTTGCCGTGGCGGGAGTTGAAGAGGTCTACGACGCCGGGTTCGCTGCTGGGAACGAGCACGATGTCACTCCTGGCGTCACCGACCAGGCCCCTGAAGTCGTAGCCATTCCGGAGCCGGAGCCGGAGATCGAGCTGACTCCAGCCGCTCCGGCGGCAGTTGAGGCCCCGCTCGTCCCCGAGGCCGAAGTCGAAGAACCCGAGGCCGTGGTCGAGCCCGAGCCCTTGCCGGAGCCTGAACCCACACCCGAACCCGAACCCGAGCCCGAAGTCGTACAGGCCCCGCAGCCCGTCGTAATCGAGGACCATGCGACGGAGCCCGCGGAGGCCACGGAGTTTGTAGAACCCCCCTTCCTCGTCGAACTCCCCGCCCCGGAGCCGGAACTGGAGCCGGAGCCGGAACTGGAGCTGGAGCCCCAGCCCCAACCGGACGACTCGCTGGGCCACTTCGTGCCGGTGGAGGGCTCCGTGCCGACCACCCCGCACCTCGCGCCGACCCCGCCGCACCCCCTCACGCTCCCCGCGGAGGTCTTCCCCGCACCGGAGGCACCGGAGCAGCAGAGCGTCGCCGAGGAGCCCTTCGCCGTGGTCCCCGGCCCTCGTGAGGCCGACCCCGAGCCCGACCCCGAGCCCGAACTCGTACAGCACGCGGACGACCTGGACACCCGGGCCGCCGACCAGGAAGAAGAGAGCACGGCCGTAGTGGAAGAGGTACGCGAGTCCACCGGCCCGGCCGCACCTGGTTACGACGACGTCGAGCGCGAGGCCGTGCTGAAGGTGATGCGCGAGCGCCGGGACATCCGCAACGGCTTCCGCAGTGACCCGATCCCGCACGACGTACTGCTGCGGGTGCTCGAGGCGGCGCACACGGCGCCGTCGGTCGGCCACTCCCAGCCGTGGGACTTCGTGGTCATCCGTTCCGCCGACACCCGCCGGAACATGCATGAACTCGCCCAGAGCCAGCGTGAGGCGTACGCCAAGTCGCTGCCCAAGGGCCGCGCCAAGCAGTTCAAGGAACTGAAGATCGAGGCCATCCTCGACACCCCGGTGAACATCGTCGTCACCGCCGACCCGACCCGCGGCGGCCGGCACACGCTGGGCCGCCACACGCAGCCGCAGATGGCGCCGTACTCCGCCGCCCTCGCCGTCGAGAACCTCTGGCTCGCGGCCCGTGCCGAGGGCCTCGGTGTCGGCTGGGTCAGCTTCTTCGACGAGCGCGAGATGGTCCGTGCCCTCGGTCTGCCGGAGCACCTGGAGGTCATCGCGTACCTCTGCGTCGGCTACGTCGACGAGTTCCCTGAAGAGCCCGAGCTGATGCAGGCCGGCTGGTCCAAGCGCCGTCCGCTGTCGTGGGTCGTGCACGAGGAGACGTACGGCCGTCGGGCGCTGCCCGGCGAGGACCCGCACGATCTGCTCGCCGAGACCGTCGCCGGGATCCGCCCGCTGGACGCGAAGGCGCTCGGCGAGGCGTGGGAACGCCAGAAGCGGATGACGAAGCCGCCGGGCTCGCTCGGCATGCTGGAGATCATCTCCGCGCAGCTCTCCGGCCTGTCCCGGCAGTGCCCGCCGCCGATCCCGGAGCCCGCGGCCGTCGCGATCTTCGCGGGCGACCACGGCGTGCACGCGCAGGGCGTCACGCCCTGGCCGCAGGAGGTGACGGCCCAGATGGTGGCCAACTTCCTCGGCGGCGGCGCGGTCTGCAACGCCTTCGCGGGTCAGGTGGGCGCCGAGGTGTGCGTCGTGGACGTGGGCGTGGCGTCCGAACTCCCGGCTACCCCCGGCCTGTTGCCCCGCAAGATCCGTGCCGGTACGTCCGACATGACGACCGGTACCGCGATGACCCGCGAGGAGGCCAAGCAGGCCATCGAGGTGGGCATCGAGACGGCCCGCGACCTGGTGGCGGCCGGCAACAAGGCCCTGCTCACCGGCGAGATGGGCATCGCCAACACCACCGCCTCGGCCGCCCTCATCTCGGTCTTCACGGGCGTCGACCCCGCCGAGGTCACCGGCCGGGGCACCGGCATCAACGACGAGACCCTGGCCCGCAAGACGGAGGTCGTGCGCCGCGCGATCGAACTCCACCAGCCGGACCCGGCCGACCCCATCGGCGTCCTCGCCGCGGTCGGGGGTTTCGAGCACGCGGCCATGGTCGGTCTGCTGCTCGGCGGCGCCTCCCTGCGTACGCCGGTGATCCTGGACGGCGTCAGCGCGGGCGCCGCGGCTCTGGTGGCCCGGGCGATCGCGCCCGAGGTCCTCGCGGCCTGCATCGCGGGCCACCGCAGCGCCGAACCCGGCCATGTGGCCGCGCTCAACAAGCTCGGCCTGCGCCCCCTGGTCGACCTCGACCTCCGCCTCGGCGAGGGCACCGGCGCGCTGCTGGCCCTGCCGCTGGTGCAGAGCACGGCGCGAGCGATGCACGAGGTGGCGACCTTCGATTCCGCGGGAGTGACGGAAAAGTAATCCCGCCCGCAGTCGACTACGGCGGCTCAGCCAGTGGACCGGCTGAGCCGCCGTAGCGCCCTGCCCGTAAAATCTGCACGTCAGGGCCACCGCACGTCGAAAAGAGGAGCCGCACCCTCATGGCCGAAAACCCCGCCTACCCCGTAGGCCTCCGCCTCACCGGCCGCAGGGTCGTCGTCCTCGGTGGCGGCCAGGTCGCCCAGCGCCGTCTGCCGGCACTGATCGCGGCCGGCGCTGACATCCTGCTCGTTTCCCCGGAGGCGACCCCGTCCGTCGAGGCGATGGCGGACGCGGGGGAGATCGCCTGGGAGCGACGCCCGTACGCGGACGGCGACCTGGCGAACGCCTGGTACGCCCTGATCGCGACCAGCGACACCGCCGCCAACACCGCGGCCTCCGCGGAGGCGGAAGCCCACCGCGTCTGGTGCGTCCGCTCGGACGACGCCGACCAGGCCACCGCCTGGACCCCGGCGACCGGCCACAGCGAGGGCGTCACCGTCGCCGTACTCACCACGGACGCGCGCGGCCGGGACCCCCGCCACACCGCCGCCATCCGCGACGCGGTCGTCGAGGGCCTGCGCGACGGCACCCTCGTCGCCCCGCACCACCGCACCCGCACCGCGGGCGTCGCTCTCGTCGGCGGCGGCCCCGGCGACCCGGACCTGATCACGGTCCGCGGCCGCCGCCTCCTCGCCGAGGCCGACGTCGTCATCGCCGACCGCCTCGGCCCCCGCGACCTCCTCGCCGAACTCCCCCCGCACGTCGAGGTGATCGACGCGGCGAAGATCCCCTACGGCCGCTACATGGCCCAGGAGGCCATCAACAACGCGCTCATCGAACACGCCAAGCAGGGCAAGTCGGTGGTCCGGTTGAAGGGCGGCGACCCGTTCGTCTACGGCCGCGGGATGGAGGAGGTCCAGGCGCTGGCCGAGGCCGGCATCCCGTGCACCGTGGTCCCCGGCATCTCCAGTTCGATCTCGGTGCCGGGCGCGGCCGGTATCCCGGTCACCCATCGCGGGGTCGCACACGAGTTCACGGTGGTCAGCGGCCATGTCGCCCCTGACGACGAGCGCTCCCTGGTCGACTGGCCGTCCCTCGCGAAGCTCACCGGCACGCTGGTGGTCCTCATGGGCGTCGACAAGATCGGGAAGATCGCCGAGACCCTGATCGCGCACGGGAAGCCAGCGGACACCCCGGTCGCCCTGGTCCAGGAGGGCACGACCGCCGCCCAGCGCCGGGTGGACGCGACCCTCGCGACGGTCGGCGAGACCGCGCGCACCGAGGACGTGAAGCCGCCGGCGGTGATCGTCATCGGGGCGGTCGTCACCGTAGGCCCGAAGGCACTTGGGTAACCCCGGGTAACACAACTCGTTCCCAGCCGTTGGCACCACACCCAGGACAAGGCAGTATCACCCTGTGGCCGATCTCATCACCGTTGAGGATCCCGACGACCCGCGCCTGCGTGACTACACGGGCCTGACCGACGTAGAGCTGCGCCGCAAGCGTGAACCGGCCGAGGGCCTGTTCATCGCCGAGGGCGAGAAGGTCATCAGAAGGGCCAAGGACGCGGGCTACGAGATGCGGTCGATGCTGCTGTCCGCGAAGTGGGTCGACGTCATGCGGGACGTCATCGACGAACTCCCGGCCCCTGTCTACGCGGTGAGCCCGGAGCTCGCCGAACGCGTCACCGGCTACCACGTCCACCGGGGCGCGCTCGCCTCCATGCAGCGCAAACCGCTCCCGACCGCGCTCGAACTCCTCCAGACCACCCGCAGGGTCGTGGTGATGGAGTCGGTCAACGACCACACCAACATCGGCGCGATCTTCCGCTCGGCGGCGGCGCTGGGCATGGACGCGGTCCTGCTGTCCCCGGACTGCGCGGACCCCCTTTACCGCCGCAGCGTGAAGGTCTCGATGGGCGCGGTCTTCTCCGTCCCATACGCCCGCCTGGACAGTTGGCCCAAGGGCCTGGAGTCGGTCCGCGAGGCCGGCTTCACCCTCCTCGCCCTCACCCCCGACGAGAAGGCGAAGAGCCTCGACGAGGCCGCCCCGCACCGCATGGACCGGGTCGCCCTGATGCTCGGCGCCGAGGGCGACGGCCTGTCCACCCAGGCCCTGGTCGCCGCCGACGAATGGGTCCGCATCCCGATGGCCCACGGCGTCGACTCCCTCAACGTGGGCGCCGCGGCTGCCGTAGCCTTCTACGCGGTGGCGACCGGCCGCCCCGAACTCTAGGAGCCCGCTTGGTCCCGCGCGAGGCGATCGTCGCCGTACTCCGGCGCGCGGACCGCGTCCTGGTCATTCGCCGCGGCCCCGGCTCCGCCCGCTCCGGCTACTGGGCCCCGCTCAGCGGCAAGCTCGAACCCGGGGAGACCCAGGAAGAGGCCCTGGTCAGAGAGGTCCACGAGGAGGTCGGCCTCGCGGTCTCGCCCCTGACCAAGGTCTGGGAGTCCCAGACGGACGACGGCAGCTTCCGCCTCCACTGGTGGACCGCCACCGAAACAGGCAACCCCACGATCGTCCCCGACCCGTCCGAGGTCTCCGAGTTCCGCTGGGTCACCCCGACCGAGTTCCTCACCCTCACCCCCCTCTTCGACGCGGACCGGGAGTTCTTCGAGCGGGTGCTGCCGGGGTTGTAGCGGGGATGGGAGAGCGGGGGGCCGATGCAGATCCTCAGCCGGCTGCGGGCCTGTCGTCGCCTTGTCGGCTCGCCCACCGCCCACCCGTCGCTGCCCGGCGAAGCCGCCCGCCGACGTGCATCGCGCGGCCGTAGCCTCCCGGCTCACGTGGCGCGCAGCGCCCGTCCGCAGCTACGCGCCGTCGGCGCCCAGCGACCCGTACCGCCGCCCCGCCGTCACCGTCCCGCCCGGTACCGGGCCATCCGCCCCCGCGACCCGCTCCTGCCGCACCCCGCCCCCAGGCCTGTCGAGGCCGTGTGCCGGTCCCGAGCAGCCCTGGGCCACCGCGATTCCGAGTGCGACCAGCAGGGTCACCACGACGAACACGAACAGTCGTTGCCGTAGCAGGCGCGGATTGGCGGGGCGTCGCCCGGTGCCCGTGGTGCGTGGGCCGGGGCGGCCGGTGCCGTTGCGGGGGGTGGGGCGGCTGCCGTTGCCGGAGCGGGTGGTGTTGCGTCCCGCCGGGGTCGGCCGTGCCGAGCCAGGCCGGGAAGGGGCTCCGCCCCCCCGGGACGGCGGAGCCGCACCGCGCGGTGTCGGGGTGCCCTGCGGACGGCGCGCGCCCTGCGTGCGCTGCTCGGGGTAGCTCTCGGTGAGCCGCCCGGTGGGCCGGTCCGCCTCCCCCGCGCGCGGCGCGGGCGGTCGTACGTCGGACAGGCCCTGGGCCTCGCGGGCGGCGATCTCCTTGAGGCGCAAGGACAGTTGGAGGGTGCTGGGCCGTTCCTCGGGGTCCTTCGCGAGGCAGGCGCGGACGAGGGGGGCCAGCGCGTCCGGCACGCCGTGCAGGTGCGCCTCCTCGTGCACCACGCGGTACAGCATCACCTCTGAACTGCCGTGCCCGAAGGGCGAGTCGGACGTCGAGGCGTACGCGAGCGTGGCACCGAGCGAGAACACGTCCGTGGCCGGCGTGACCGCCGCCCCCCGCACCTGCTCGGGCGCGAGGAAGCCGGGCGAACCGACCGCCGTACCGACGTGCGTGAGCGTCGACGCACCGGTCGCCCAGGCGATACCGAAGTCGATGATCCGCGGGCCCTTGGGGGAGAGGAGGATGTTCGACGGCTTGAGATCCCGGTGTACCACCCCGGCCTCGTGCACGGCGACGAGCCCCTCCGACAGGGCGGCCCCGATCGCGGCGACCTCGGCCGCGCCCAGCGCACCCTCGTCGGCGACCTTGTCGTGCAGGGACGGCCCGGGCACGTACTGCGTGGCGAACCACGGCCGGTCCGCCTCCAGGTCCGCCGCGACCAGCCGAGCCGTGCACCCACCGCGGATCCGCCGGGCGGCCGAGACCTCGCGCGCGAACCGCGAACGGAACTCCTGGTCCTCCGCCAGATCCGGCCGGATGACCTTCAGCGCGACCCGCTGGCCCTTGCGGTCGGAGCCCAGGTAGACGACACCCATTCCGCCCGCGCCGAGCCGTCTGTGAAGCCTGAACGAGCCGACGACGCGCGGGTCCTCGCGCCTCAGGCGCATCATCGCCATGTTCATCCCCGCTGCCCGGTCCGTGTGACGAGCGACAGCTTACGTTTCCACGGGCGCCCGCGCGCAAAGGCCGCGCCCTCTCGGACCGACGGATTGTCAGTGCCGGGTGGGAAACTTGAAGAGTGGTCAGAGGCCGTGCGAACAGCAGGACTTCGCCTAGCCCCCGATCCCAACCAACCATCACAGAAGGGGGATTGAGCGCGTGAAGGGTGATCGCGTCGAGATAGTGGTGGACGCCGGCGACACAACACGTACATATGAGGTGGTGGCGAGCAGGGCGGGCCGTCGGGTGGAGACAGCGGTGCGCCGAGGTGTGGTGGAAGTGAGCGAAGTCACCCGTAACGGCTCCGTGGTGCGCACCGCCCGCTTCATGGCGACCAGGGTCCTGGCTCTGGTCGAGCAGCCGGTCCCGCGCGAGGACAGCTCAGAGAAAGCGGGGCACACCGGACTTCCCCTCCGGGAAGACCCCGAGACGTAGGGCGCCATCTCCACCCAGGGGAGTACTTCGCAGGTCATTGCTCATCCTCCGGGAGGCCCGCCAATCGGTACGAGGGCATGACGACCCGCACCCGCCGGACGCCTAGATTTGAGGTCAAGCGGCGGGTGCAGCACTCGTCCCCCGAGGTCAGACACCCGCCGCTGCCAACGACAACTGAGTTCGGTCAACGGAGCACGGTCAGGAGAGGGACCATGGCCCACACGGCACCGC
Source organism: Streptomyces sp. NPDC005492 (assembly GCF_040605995.1). Taxonomy (NCBI): domain Bacteria; kingdom Bacillati; phylum Actinomycetota; class Actinomycetes; order Kitasatosporales; family Streptomycetaceae; genus Streptomyces; species Streptomyces sp. NPDC005492. Next base: position 44,651 of record NZ_JBEXDX010000012.1, on the reverse strand, counting down.
GGGCATTGATCCGCACCGAGGGACGCAAGGCGTACAACGCGGCGTTCCACACCCGCCGCACGGGCCGTCGCCACCCACTGGTGGCGACCTTGATGGCACTTCCCCTGGCGGTCCTGCTCCTCGTCGTCTTCGACGGCTGGGAGACCGTGGCCACACAGGCGTCGTCCGTGGGAGTGATGCTGGGGCGCTGAGCGGCGACCCCAGGCCCGGAAGAGCGGTCCGGGCGGGGACATCCACCCATGAAACCCCGTGGGGACGGGGGTGCGGCGGACGGCAAGAAAAGCCGGCGTAGCTGGGGAGCTACGCCGGCTTTGCTGTGCCCGCCCCTCAACCACACAGGCGGCCCGAGCCCGCCGTACCGCCGTAGGCTCACGACGAGACCGACACCGCCCGCTCCCAGGAAGCTCCGTGACAGCCGCCACCCCCCTCCTCTCCCAGCTCACCCACCGAGCCAGGACCACGGCACACGCACACGCGGCGACCTGCCCCTGCGAACCCGGCGGAGCCACCCTCACCGACCGCCCCGACGGCACAGTCGTCCGCCACGCGGACACCGTCGCCAAGGCCCATGCCCCGGACACGCACCCCGCCGAACTGACCGCCCGCCTCACCACGGCCGCACACCTCCCCGGCATCCTCCTGCCCCCGCTGGACCCCACCCCCCTCCACCTGCACGACCGCCTGGTGACGCTCTGGCCGTACGGCACCCCCGTGGACCCGGAGGATCCGGACGCGGCCCCCTGGGAAGCCGCGGCCACTCTCCTCGCCCGTCTCCACCGCACCCCCGCCCCCAGTCCGCTACCCCCCATGCGCGGTCCCCGCAAGGCGCTCCGCGCGATCACCCGCCTCCGCGCGGTCGGCCCCCACCCCGCGGCCGCCCCTGTCCTGCGCGCCTGGACGAGCCTCCCCGCCTGGGCCCGAGCAGAGTCGCCCCAGCCCGACACGACCACCCTCTGCCACGGCGACCTGCACCTCGGCCAGCTCGTCCGGTACCCGGCCCCCGACGGCCCCTGGCTGCTGATCGACGTCGACGACCTGGGCGCGGGGGTTCCGGGGTGGGACCTGGCCCGGCCCGCCGCCTGGTACGCCTGCGGGCTGCTCCCGGCCGACGAGTGGGTCCGTTTCCTGGCCGCGTACCGCGCGGCGGGCGGCCCGGCCGTGCCCGCGGACGGCGACCCCTGGCCCGCCCTGGACGTCCCGGCCCGCGCCCTCACCGTGCAGACCGCGGCCCTGGCGATCGTCAAGGCGGTCACGGCGGGCCGACCGCTGGACGAGGTCGAACAGGCTGTGGTGGACGCGTGCGACCGCATGGGTTCCGTCCCACCCGAGTTGGCGCCCGGATCCGCGAAGTAGGCTGCAACCGACCGGGGTCGGACGGAGTCTGTCCTGGGGAAACACCAAGATGTACCGACGGGCGAGGAGTTGAGCCGAGCATGCAGTGTCCGAAGTGCCATGCGCCGATGCACACGTACAACCGCAACGGTGTCCAGATCGAACAGTGCAGCAACTGCCGCGGGATCTTTCTCGACTACGGCGAGCTCGAAGCGCTGACCCGCGTGGAGTCCCAGTGGCAGCAGCCCGCGCCGCCGCCCCCGGGCCCGCAGGCCTACCCGGCCCCGCCCGCGCCCGCCTGGGGCGCCCCGCACGGCGGCGGTCACGGCGGTGGCCACTACGGCGGTCACGGCGGCCACCACCGCCACAAGAGCTTCGGCCACATGCTGTTCTCGAGCTGACCGGCACACGGAAGAACCCCCGGCCGTACGAGACGGCCGGGGGCTTCGAGGTGTGGACGATACTGGGATTGAACCAGTGACCTCTTCCGTGTCAGGGAAGCGCTCTCCCGCTGAGCTAATCGTCCTCGGGACCACGATCCGGGGATCATGGGCGGTGCGTGCGCGATACTGGGATTGAACCAGTGACCTCTTCCGTGTCAGGGAAGCGCTCTCCCGCTGAGCTAATCGCGCGGGGATCCTCGCGGACCAGTGGACGATACTGGGATTGAACCAGTGACCTCTTCCGTGTCAGGGAAGCGCTCTCCCGCTGAGCTAATCGTCCTTGGAGGTGGAGACGGGATTTGAACCCGTGTAGACGGCTTTGCAGGCCGTTGCCTCGCCTCTCGGCCACTCCACCAGGAGCGTAGGGGTTCGGGAAGAGCCCCCACTTCCTGCGAGCGGACGACCAGGTTCGAACTGGCGACCTCAACCTTGGCAAGGTTGCGCTCTACCAACTGAGCTACGTCCGCTTGTCGTTTCCGCTCGGCTTGCGCGTCGCGGCGACGAGTTGAACTCTAGCGGATTCCGGGGCCAGTACAAAAACGCGTTTGTGCAGCGTGCTGGCCTGCGACTACGGCAACACATGGTCAGGGCACCCGTGGGGACATGACCGGGCAACCTGGGAGACACCCGCCATAGACTCGACGGCGTGCTCGACCTCGCTCCCCTCGCCCGTTTCGGCGGCCGCGTCGCCACCGGTCTCCTCGATGTCACCAGCGACCCAGCGGCCCTGGACTCCACCGGCTTCTGGGCGGTCGCGGCCGACTTCGAGGGCCGTCTGACCTGCGCCCGCTTCCGAGACGTACGACACGAACCGGTCCCGGCACCCGTCCCCGGCGCCTGGCACGGCCCCGCGACCGACGCCTGGAGCTCGTCCCTCGACCGCGCCGCCTACACCGCCGGCGTCCGCCGTATCCGGGAGCACATCGCGGCCGGCGAGGTCTACCAGGCCAACCTGTGCCGGGTCCTGTCGGCGCCCGTCGGGCCCGACGCGGACGTCGACGCCCTCACCGCGCTGCTCGCCCGGGGCAACCCGGCGCCGTACGCAGGAACGATTCGGCTGCCTGGCCACGGTGTCGAGACGGCGACCGCCTCTCCGGAACTCTTCCTACGGCGCACCGGCCGGGTCGTCGAGTCCGGTCCCATCAAGGGCACCGGGCGCACCGAGGCGGACCTGCTGGAGAAGGACTACGCCGAGAACGTGATGATCGTGGACCTGGTCCGCAACGACCTCGGCCGCGTCTGCGCGACAGGGACCGTGACCGTGCCGGATCTGTGCGTCCTGGAGAAGCACCCCGGCCTGGTCCACCTCGTGTCGACGGTCCGGGGCGAGCTGCCCGAGGGCGCCGGCTGGCCGGAGCTGCTGGGTGCCGCCTTTCCGCCGGGGAGCGTTACCGGCGCCCCCAAGTCCAGTGCCCTGCGCATCATCGACGCCCTGGAGACCGCGCCTCGGGGCCTTTACTGCGGTGGCATCGGCTGGGTCGACGCCGACCGGGGCACCGGCGAGCTGGCCGTCGGCATCCGTACCTTCTGGATCGACCGCGCCGACGGCGTGCTTCGCTTCGGCACCGGCGCGGGCATCACCTGGGGCTCGGACCCCGAGGGGGAGTGGCGGGAGACCGAGCTGAAGGCGTCGCGGCTGCTCGCGGTAGCGTCGGGTGTGTACGAGGTGAGTGGAGGGGCTCTTTCATGAAGATCTGGCTCGACGGCGGCCTGCAGGACATCGAGTCCGCCCGTGTCTCCGTCTTCGACCACGGACTGACCGTGGGCGACGGCGTTTTCGAGACGGTGAAGGCGACGGACGGGAAGACGTTCGCGCTGACCCGCCATCTCGACCGGCTGACCCGCTCGGCGCGCGGCCTCGGGCTGCCCGACCCCGACCTCGACGAGGTCCGCCGCGGCTGCGCCGCCGTCCTCGACGCCAACCCGATGCCGTTCGGCAGGCTGCGCATCACCTACACCGGCGGCCACGGCCCCCTCGGCTCCGACCGCGGCGAGCACGGACCGACCCTCGTGATCGCCCTCGGCGAGGCGAACCGCCGCCCCGACTCCACGGCCGTCGTCACGGTCCCGTGGACCCGCAACGAACGCGGCGCCCTCACCGGCCTCAAGACCACCTCGTACGCCGAGAACGTCGTCGCCCTCGCCCGCGCCCACCAACTCGGCGCCTCCGAGGCGCTGTTCGCCAACACGGTCGGCCAACTCTGCGAGGGCACCGGGTCGAACGTCTTCGTCGTCCTGGAGGGCGAGATCCACACCCCGCCGGTCACCTCCGGCTGTCTCGCCGGTATCACCCGCGCCCTGACCGTCGAATGGACCGGCGCCAAGGAGATCGACCTGCCGCTGGACGTCCTGGAGCGCGCCGACGAGGTCTTCCTGACGTCGTCGCTGCGGGACGTACAGGCCGTCCACCTGGTCGACGACCGCCAACTCCCGGGCGTGGCGGGCCCGGTGACCGCCAAGGCCATGCGCGTCTTCGCCGAGCGCTCGGGCGACGACCTCGATCCATAAAAGCCTCGATTATTGGGCTGACCTGGTGCTCCTGGTCGGGTAGAACTCCACTGATGACCACGACCCTACGGCCGACCGAGCCGCTTCAGCACGAGGCCGACGGGACACGTTCGCGCCGCTACCAGGTGTGTGTGAACAGCCGTCCCGTCGGCGCGATACACCTCGCCACGAGTCCGTTCTTCGGCGACTCCGTGGCCCAGATCCTGGACCTGCGCATCGAAGAGCAGGACCGTCGGCGCGGTCGTGGCACGGTGGCCGCGCTCGCCGCCGAGGAAGTGGTGCGCGGCTGGGGCTGCGAGCGGATCGAGGCGTCCGTGCCCGCGGAGGCCGAGGCGGCGCTGAAGGTGGCGACGGCTCTCGGCTACGTAGTGCGCAACCGCCACATGGAGAAACCGCTCGGCGACACCGCGCCCGAACTGCCCGCGGGGAGCCTGGGGCGGCCCATGACCCGGGAGGAGTTCGGCCCCTGGCAGGAGCGCGAAACGGAGGGCTTCATCCAGAGCTGGACCGAGCGCGGTGTGCCCGAGGCGCAGGCCAGGGCCAGGGCCCTCGACAGCGACGCCACCCTGCTGCCGGACGGAGTGGACACGGCGGGCATGGTCTTCAGCGTCCTGGAGCACGAGGGGGCCCCGGTGGGCACCCTCTGGACGGGCCCCCGCGAAGGCAAGGCTTTCGTCTACAAGGTCGAGGCCGACGCCGGCCATCGGGGCAAGGGCCACGGCCGCACCCTGATGCTCCTGGCCGAGGCGCAGGGCATCGCGGCGGGTCTGCCCGTCATCCGGCTGAACGTCTTCGCGGGCAACACCCCGGCCGAGCGCCTCTACGAGTCGCTCGGCTACGAGACGGTCACCCACCACCTGTACAAGAACCTGCTCTGAGGCGCACCGCGCGGCTCACTCGCCCCCGGCGAGCAGCCGGTCGGCGATCTCCTCGATCCGGGCGCGGAGCCCCTCCTGGCTCTTGCCGCCGTCGAGAAGCTCGCCGCCGATGACGTACGTCGGGGTGCCGGTCACGCCGATGGCCTTGCCCTCGGCCTGGTCGGCGTCGACGATCAGGATGTGCCGGCCGTCGATCAGAGCGGTGTCGAACTCCTCGGCGTCCAGACCGAGTTCACCGGCGACCTCGACCAGGAAGGGTTCTCCCTTACGGTCCAGCTCCGCGACCCGGCCGAGCACGGCCTCCACATAGTCCCAGCCCCGCCCCTGCTCCATGGCCTCCTCGGCGGCCTGCGCGGCGGCGAAGGCGTGCTTGTGCTTCTCCAGCGGGAAGTGCCGCAGCCTCAGCTCCAGCCGGTCGCCGTAGCGGGCCCGCAGGGCGCGTACATCGTCCAGGGCGCTGTGGCAGTCCGGGCACTGGAGCTCGCACCAGACGTCGAGGACGGGGGTGCGCGCGGAGGAGAGGTCACTCATGGCACCAGTCTCCCAGCCCCGGACACAGGGCCCCAACCGGACCACGGGCCGCACGCGTACGACGCGACCGGCACCTGGGGAGGAGGCGACCCGGAGATGTCCCTGATGTCGCACCGGGGCATGGCCTCGCGGGGACCGGACGGTGCAGGATGGAAGGGACGAAGTGCACGCTGCGGGGCCCGAACGGAATCGAGCGGGCCCGGACCGACGACCATGACCGACCGAGACCCGCCCGACGGACCTGCCTGGAGGACCGGATGATTGCCGAGACCGTCTGTTCCGCCGTCTCCGCGGCCGGCCTGGGCATCGCGGCGGTCACTGCGTACCGCAAGCGATTTCTCTCCGCCGCCAGGATCGCCGCCTATGCGCTGGTGCCGGTCGGCCTGGTGATGACCGGGATCGTCGGCTGGGTGGCCGACACCGCGTTCAGTCCCATGGCCTGGGCGGGCTTCGTCTTGCTGGGCGGTGCCTGGCTGATGTTCACGGGCACCCGTGCCGTGGAGCGCCGCCGCGGTGGCACCCGCAAGGAGCGCAGGGCGGCCCGAGGCTCCACCAAGCAGGACGCGGTGGCCCCGGCGGCCTCCGCACCCTCGCTGGGACCGGCCAAGCGTCCGGCGGCCCGGCCCGCCGCGGCGCCCCGAGCGCAGAGCGGGGACGACTTCAGTGACATCGAGGCGATCCTGAAGAAGCACGGCATATGACGGCCGGACCGGACCGCGACTGAAACGACACAGAGTGGGCCCGGTCCGCCGGTAACCGTTCAGGACGCGACGCGACCCGAAACGGACATCACGGAATTCAGCGAACTCCCTCTCTTATCGGGCGTGTTGATCGCGCCGAGGGTCTCCGCTGCGTCATCATCGCCGCGAGATGCTGGACACGACACAGAGCGACGCCGCGCCGCCGAAGGACGAGCCGCGCGGCTGCCTTTTCGCCCTTTCCCAGCCACCGCTGATGATCTTCCTAGCGGTGATCGGGTGTCTGCTGCTCATGGCCTCGCTGCACGACCTGCTGATGCTGTGAGCCGTACTCGTGGTCCCCGACGTCACCCGCCGGGGGCCACGACCTCATCGACCTCATCGAGGTGGACCGTGGACGTCAGCCCGCCGCCTCCTTGCGCCGGGCCCGGTACGCGGCCACGTGCAGCCGGTTTCCGCAGGTGCGGCTGTCGCAGTACCTGCGGGAGCGGTTCCGGGAAAGGTCCACGAAGGCGCGTCGGCAGTCGGGGGCCTCGCAGCGGCGCAGCCGCTCCTGCTCGCCGGCCACCACGAAGAACGCGAGCGCCATCCCGCAGTCGGCGGCGAGATGGTCGGCGACCGAGGCGCCGGGCGCGAAGTAGTGCACATGCCAGTCGTAGCCGTCGTGGTCCGTGAGCCGGGGGGTGGTACCGGCGGCGGCGACCAGATCGTTGATCACTCCGGCTGCGGCCCGGGTGTCCGGGGCCGAGAAGACCGAGGCGAACCGGCCGCGGATCCGGCGCACGGCGGACAGGTCGAACTCCGACAGCACCCCGACATCGCTGATCTCGTGGTTTCGTACGAAATCCGCGAGCAGGGCGACATCCTGCAGTCCGTCCGGCGCCGCGGCGTCCTCCGGTGCGGTGTTCACCAGATCGACCACGGTGTCGAGGGCGCACCGGGTGTCGTGGGTGATCAGCACGTTTCGCTCCCTGGCCTGGGGGTCGGGCGGGCGCCCGCCGATGCTGGCCGATGGTAGTGGCTTCCCGGAGGGCGGCCTCCTGCCTCTATGAACGGCACCGCGCCCCTGGTGGTTCCCCGAACACCCCGGAGCGTTGCGCGGCGGCGGCCACGCGCACCGGCGCCGCCCCCGCGACGAATCGCGGCGACGGCGCCGGTGTATGCCCTATTCGGTTGTCTGGGCCCGAGCCGTCTCCCCGAGTTCGGACGGCGCCGGGCGGCTTGGTCGGGACCTCGCGCTAGCTCTCCGCCAGGATGTGCGACAGCTCCTGATCCAGGTCGAAGTGCCGGTGTTCCGTGCCGGGTGGCACGGCCGCGTCCGTCCGCTTCAGGAAGGACTCCAGGGCTCGCGCCGGCGCCTCCAGCAGGGCCTCGCCCTCCGGAGAGCTCAGCGCGATGCAGACGACGCCCTGACCGTGACTACGGGATGGCCAGACTCGGACGTCGCCGGTGCCGGTGGGCCGGTGGAGGCCCTCCGCGAGAAGGTCGCGGGCGAACACCCACTCGACGGTCTCCTCGGCTCCGGTGTGGAAGGTGGCGTGCACGGCGTAGGGGTCGGCCGTGTCGTACCTCAGGCCTGCGGGGACGGGCAGGGATGACTCGCTCGACACAACGAGGCGCAGGTGCAGCTCGCAGCTGACCGTGGTGTTCATAAGCGCCAGGGCCTTTCGCTCAGTGTGCGCTCGGGGATTCGCACGTCGGCGAAATCGACATGCCACCTACGGTGCCGTTGTAAACCCCTCTGAGTGTTTTGCGTGCCTTTACGTAACTCTTCCGGCCGAGAGGTCGAGCGCTCCGTGCGGCCATTCCGGTGACTGGTTTCCCTCGGGTAGGGTTTGTCCGTATGAATACGGGGAGTGACGATCCGGGTGAGGTTGCCGTGGCCGGCGAAACGCCGGACGAGACGAGAGCGGACGGGGCGCGGGACGAGCGCGGGCTCGGTTCCAGGGCGCCGGAATTCATCAAGGCGCGCCGTGCGCTGCATATGAGCTGGCAGGTCGGCGTCTTCGTCGTCGGCCTGGCGGTCGTGGGCGCCGGCATCGTCATGCTGCCGCTGCCGGGACCCGGCTGGGTGGTGATCTTCGGCGGCATGGCGATCTGGGCGACCGAGTTCGTCTGGGCCCAACTGGTGCTCCGCTGGACCAAACGCAAGGTCACCGAGGCGGCACAGCGTGCGCTCGACCCCGCGGTGCGCCGCCGCAACATCGTCCTGACCTCGATCGGCCTGGTGATCGTGGTCGCGCTGGTCGGCATCTACGTCTGGAAGTTCGGCGTCGTGATGCCCTGGAACATCAAGGACCAGTGACCCGGTGACGGTGTCGGGGTGCCTTCCCGCGCTGGTCGGAGGCACCGCTGACATGCGGTAATGTTCTCCGTGCGCGCGGTTCTCCGCGCGCCTGGGGCGATTAGCTCAGTGGGAGAGCGCTTCGTTCACACCGAAGAGGTCACTGGTTCGAACCCAGTATCGCCCACCCGAATCGACGGCCCGTCTGCGATCACGCAGTCGGGCCGTCGTCGTTCGCCCGCCGGGCCGCGTGGTCAACTCCCCACCGTCCAGGCGTTTTTCGGCCGGTCGGGAGCGGACCGCGGCAGGCTGCTTTCTGTTCGGCCGACCGATCGTGGGCGCCTCACCTGCGGTGTCCCTCCTGTCGCCCGCGCGATGGGCCAGTTGGTGCCGTCGTAGCGCTCAGCGGGTTCACAAGAAAATTCTGTCCGAATCATTGACGCACCCCGAGGGCCTCCGTACCTTGTGCCAGCAAGCGCTTACTTGAAACGATTCATGCAGGTGGCAACGACGCTACGGGGAGGGCCCGTCATGGGAACCGGCACGAATGTGGAGAGGCGTACGGTCTTGAAGGCCGCCGGAGTCTCGGCGGTCACGCTCGGCCTGGCCGCGACGGGATGCGGCGGCAACGACGGCACGTCCGCGGACGGATCGGTGACGATCCGTTACTCGTGGTGGGGTGCCGAGGAGCGGGCGAAAAAGATCAATCAGTCCATCGCGCTCTTCGAGAAGAAGTATCCGAAGATCAAGGTGAAGACGGACTTCCAGACGTATCTCTCGTTCTGGGAGAAGTTTCAGACCCAGGCCGCAGGCGGAAATCCTCCAGACGTATTCCAGAATGCCGTCGGATTTCTTCGGAAGTACGACAAGAGAGGCGTTCTTCTCGACCTCAACTCACAGGTCAAGGCAGGCAATCTGAGCCTCAATCACTTCCGTGCGGGTGTCACCAAGGTCGGCGAGGTCGACGGCAAGCAACTCGGCGTCCCGGTCGGCTCCAACACCATGGCACTGGTCATCGACAAGAAGGTCTTCCAGAAGGCGGGCGTCGACCCGCAGACGGGCTGGACCTGGGACGAGTACTTCAAGGCGCTGAAGACCATTCACGACAAGACCAAGGTTCCCGGGGACACCGGCTACTTCGGCATCATGTACCTCTACGACCTCTACCTCCGACAGAACGGCAAGGCGTTCTACACCGCGGACGGACTCGGCTTCGACAAGGCCGATCTGACGGAGTGGTGGCAGGACGGCTACAACCGCATCAAGGCCGGTCTCGTCACCGACCCGAAGGTCGTCGCCCAGGACACGCCCAAGTCCTCGCTGTCCGCGGGCCACGGGGCCTCGGAGTTCACCTGGGACAACTTCACCGTCCGCTACTCGGCCGAGGGCAGCAGCACCTACGGCCTCGCGCCCATCCCCACCATGGACGGCAAACACACCGGCCAGTACCTCGCCTCCCTGATGCTGAGCGGCTCCGCCCACACCTCGCACCCCAAGGAGGTCGCCCAGTTCATCGACTTCATGGTCCACGACCCCGAAGTCGGCAAGATCATGGGCTACGACCGCGGCATCCTGGCGAGCACCGAGCAGTACGCGGCGTTCCAGCCGACCGACGCGGTCAGCAAGGAGATCGCGCAGTACGAGGCCGACACCGCGAAGGCCGGAGTGCTCGGCACGATCACCCCGCACCCCTCCGGCGCGGACACCGTCGAGGCCTCGTTCCTGCGTCTCGCCGGTGACCTGGGCCAGGGCAAGACCAAGGTCGCGGACGCGGTGAAGCAGTTCTTCACCGAGTCCGAAACCGCCTTCCAAGCCTGACCAGCCCGATGGGAACCTCCGTGACGCTCGTCAAGGACTCCGCACCCGCCACCCGGAAGGCCCGTTCCGCCGCCCCCGCAGCCAACGGGCGGCGGGGGCGCCGCGAGAACCTCGCCGGCTATCTCTTCATGTCCCCGTGGATCGCGGGCTTCCTGCTCCTGACCGCGGGCCCCATGGTCGCCTCCCTCTACTTCGCGTTCACCGACTACAACCTCTTCAACTCGCCGAAGTGGATCGGCTTCGACAACTTCACCCGGATGTTCCACGATCCCCGGTGGCAGAAATCGGTCCAGGTGACGGCGAAATACGTCGTCATCGGCACCCCGCTGAAACTGCTACTCGCCCTCGGCGTCGCTCTGCTGCTCGCCCAGAGCCGCCGCGGACAGGCTTTCTACCGGGCGGCGTTCTACGCCCCCTCGCTCATCGGCGCGAGTGTCTCGGTCGGATTCGTCTGGCGGTCGCTCTTCTCCGACGACGCCGTCGTGGACCGTACGCAGAGTTTCCTCGGCTTCCACGTCGGCGGCTGGGTCGGCAACGCGGACTGGGTTCTCTACTGCCTGGTCGCGCTGACCGTATGGCAGTTCGGGGCGCCCATGGTCATCTTCCTGGCCGGGCTCAAACAGGTGCCCAGAGAGCTCTACGAGGCCGCCGAGATGGACGGCGCCGGGCCCTTCCGCAGGTTCTGGAGCATCACCCTGCCGATGATCTCTCCGGTGCTCTTCTTCAACGTGCTGCTGGAGACCATCCACTCGTTCCAGATCTTCGGTTCGGCCTACGTCGTCTCCAACACGGAGTGCGGTCCCGCCGATGCCACGCTCGTCTACACCTGTTACCTCTACCAACAGGGCTTCAAGAACGCCCAGATGGGCTTCGCCTCCGCGATGGCCTGGATGCTGTTGCTCGCCGTGGCGCTCGCGACGGCCGTCCTCTTCTGGTCGCAGAAGAAGTGGGTGCACTACGAGGAGGACGCCCGATGAGCGCGACCACCGGCAAACCCCTGAGCGGCCTCGGACGCAGGCGCACCGGCTCGCTCGTCTGGCACCTCGGTGCCCTATTGATCCTCGTGATCATCCTCTATCCCGTGATCTGGGTCGTCGGCGCCTCGTTCAAGCCCAGCAAGGACATCATCAACAGCCTGCAACTGATCCCGGGCCACCCGATCCTGGGCAACTTCAGGGGCCTGGCCGACGGCATCGCGGACATCTCGATCTGGACCTTCTTCCAGAACTCCCTCTTCTACGCCCTCGGTTCGGTCCTCGGCATCCTCGTCTCCTGCTCCCTGACCGCCTACGCCTTCGCCCGGATCAGGTTCGCCGGCCGCAACCTGCTGTTCTCCCTGATGATCGGCACGCTCCTGCTGCCTTACCACGTGCTGCTGATCCCGCAGTACGTGATGTTCCAGAAGCTCGAACTGGTCAACACCTACGTCCCGTTGCTCATCGGCAAGTACCTGGCGACGGAGGCATTCTTCGTCTTCCTCATGGTGCAGTTCATGCGCAACCTGCCTAGGGAACTGGACGAGGCCGCCCGCCTCGACGGCTGCGGACATCTGCGCATCTACTGGTCGATCGTGCTGCCGCTGTGCCGGCCCGCGCTCATCACCAGCGCGATCTTCACCTTCATCAACGCCTGGAACGACTTCATGGGCCCGCTGATCTACCTCAACGAACCGGGCAAGTACACCGTCTCCCTGGGCCTGATGATGTTCCGCGACTCCGACGGTGTCGCGGCCAACTACGGCGGCATGATCGCCATGTCACTGGTCGCGCTGCTGCCGGTGCTGCTGTTCTTCCTCGCCTTCCAGCGGTATCTGATCGACGGTATGGCGACCTCCGGACTGAAGGGCTGAGACGGTGGCCGAAGCACGGGTGAAGGCGCGCGGGGAGTCGGTCTTCGCCGAGCGGTTCGGGGTGTTCGCCGAATGTCTGCTCACCGGGGTGTGGATCGCCGTCGCCTCGGCGGGAGTTGTCACGTATCCGGCCGCGTTCGCCGCCGGAGCACGGCACTTGAGGCGTCGTACCGCCCATGAGGGCGGCGGCTGGCGGGAGTTCGTCGCGGACTTCCGGGCAGCCGTGCGGGGCGGGTGGGTCGTCGGGGTCGCCGGATGGGGTGCGGCGGCCGCCGTGTGGGTGGACGTCCAGGCCGCGCCGGCCGGGCTGCCCGGTGGGCCGCTCGTCGGTGCCGTCGGCGTCTTCGCGCTGCTCGGGATCGTCGTCGCCGGGATGCGCGCGGCGGCGGTCTGGGCGCCGGAGGAGACCTGGCGGGCGCTGCTCGCCGCCGCCGGTCGTCGCACGGTCCTCGACCCCGCCGGATCCTTCCTGCTCGTCGGCGGACTGGTCCTCGTCGGCTGTTCCGCCCTGCTCATCGCGCCGCTGGCGGTCCCCGTGCTGGGGGCCGTCGCCGCGGCGGCCGTCGCCGTGGAGGAGCGCTACCGGCACCGCTGACGGGCGGTGCCCTCGCACCAGGTCGGCGCGCGCCCGGCGTCGTACCTCTATCTGTCATGCCCCTGACCGGACGGACTTGAAGAAAGCGTCGCGCACGGATTCCCGCACAGATTCCCGCACGGATTTCCCGCACGGAAAGGAAAGGCCATGTCTCCCATTCCCCGCAGGTCCCTTCTCAAGGCGGCGGCCGTCGCCGGAGCCGCCGCGCAGTTCAGTTGGGCGCTCGGTGCGAAGGACGCCCAGGCCGCGCCGAGAACCGCGGCGGCCGACGACGACCCGGTCACCCTCGACTGGCTGGAGGACGGCGGCCTCGGTGCCGCGCCCGGGTCCACGGTCGGAGTGCCATGGCCGATGGGCACCTACCAGGAGGACCAGACCTTCGCACTGACCGACGCCGAGGGCACGGCCGTACCCGTGCAGTCCTGGCCGCTCGCCTACTGGCCCGACGGCTCGCTCAAGTGGACCGCGCACGCGGTGAGTTCGGGCTCCGGGAAGCTCACCCTCACCGCCGGTGACACGGCCGCCCCCGACAAGAAGGTCACCGTCGACAAGCACGGCGGCACCATCGACGTGTCGACCGGGGTCATCACCGCGAAGATCGGCAAGAACGGCTCCACCCTCATCAAGTCGGTCACCCGGGGCGGCACGGAGATCGCCAAGAACGGGCGGCTCGTCCTCATCCGCCAGCCGGAGATCGAGGACGAGGACCAGGGCTCGGTGAAGACCGAGCGCTTCGACGGGGTGATCGGCGATGTCACCGTCGAACAGGACGGCCCGGTCCGCGCGGTCGTCCGCATCGACGGCAAGCACCGTAAGGGCGGCCGGAGTTGGCTGCCGTTCTCGATCCGTCTCTACTTCTACGCGGGCGCCGACTCCTTCCGCATGGTGCACACCATCACGTTCGACGGCACGGTCGAACCGGGCAAGGCCAGCGGCGACTTCATCCGCGGTCTCGGCGTCCGCTTCACCGTGCCGATGCGGGATCAGGCCTACGACCGTCACATCCGCATCGGCGGCGAGGGAACAGGCCTGCTTCGTGAGGCGGTTCAGGGCATCACCGGACTCCGCCGCGACCCGGGCGCGACCGTCCAGGCGGCCCAGTACGCGGGCCAGAAGCTGGCCGACCCGTCCACCTGGGACCAACGGGTCACCACCCGCCTCCAGTACATCCCCAAGTGGGGCGACTACACCCTCTCCCAGCTCTCCGCCGACGGCTTCACCCTGCGCAAGCGCACCACCAAGGGGCACGGCTGGATCGCCGCCGGCGGTGGCGGACACGCCTCCGGATTCGGATACGTCGGCGGCGCGAGCGGCGGATTCTCCTTCGGGCTAAGGGACTTCTGGGAGAAGTTCCCCGCCCAGCTCGACATCCGCGACGCCCACACCGACGAGGCCGAGGTCACCCTCTGGCTCTGGTCGCCCGAGGCCCAGCCGATGGACCTGCGCTTCTACCACGACGGCATGGGCCAGGACACCTACGCCAAGCAGCTCGAAGGCCTCGAAATCACCTACGAGGACTACGAACCCGAGTTCGGCACCCCGTACGGCATCGCCCGCACCTCCGAACTCCTCTTCTGGGCCAACGAGTCGACGCCCGCGGCGGAAGCCCTGGCCCAACAGGTCGAAGCCGTACGGGTATTGCCCCAACTCGCCGCCCCGCCCAAGCAGTTGATCAAGTCCAAGGTCTTCGGCCCCGGCCTCTACTCCGAGCCCGACCGCTCCACCACCGCCAAGGCGAAGATCGAGGACCACCTCGACTTCCTCTTCACCTACTACAAGGACCAGGTGGCACAACGCCGTTGGTACGGCTTCTGGGACTACGGCGACTTCATGCACTCCTACGACACCGTGCGCCACCAGTGGCGGTACGACGTCGGCGGCTACGCCTGGGACAACTCCGAGCTGTCGCCGGACATCTGGCTCTGGTTCGCGTACATCCGCTCGGGGCGCTCGGACATCTTCCGCTTCGCCGAGGCGCTCACCCGGCACACCGGCGAGGTCGACGTCTACCACCTGGGCCAATGGGCCGGGTTGGGCACCCGGCACGGCGTGCAGCACTACGCCGACAGCGCCAAGCAGCAGCGCATCGCCAACACCACCTACCGGCGCTACTACTACTTCCTCACCGCCGACGAACGCGTCGGCGACCTCATGGCCGCCAACGTCGACTCCGACGAGACGTTCCTCGTCCTCGACCCGATCCGCAAGATCCGCACCGAGCCGTACACCCCCGACCGGCACGCCCTGTCGATCGGCTTCGGTACGGACTGGAGCGGTCTCGTCTCGGCCTGGCTGACCGAGTGGGAGCGCAAGGGTCCCAAGTGGGAGAAGGCCAAGGCGCGCGTCCTGTCCACGATGGAGACAATCGCCGCCCAGCCCAACGGATTTGTACAGGGCAGCGGGCTGTACGACCTCGACACGGGCAAGTTCGCCGTCGCCAGCGCACCCGTGGTCTCCGTCTCGCACCTCTCCGCCGTCTTCGGCCTCAACGAGCTGTGCGCGGAGCTGATCTACCTGGTCGACATGCCCAAGTTCAAGGAGGTGTACATGGATTACTGCCGCTACTTCAACGCCTCCAAGACGGAACAGGCGGCACGCTACGGCTCCAACTTCGGCACCCTGCTGCTCTTCCAGGGCCACTCCCGCCTCGACGCCTACGCCGCCGTACAACTCGGCGACGAGACGCTCGCCAAGCGCGCGTGGACCAAGTTCTACAGCTCGGACGGCTACATGGAGTCCTCGCCGTGGAAGACGGAGGCGCTGAACGGCCCCGTCACCCTCGTCCCGGGCAGCGAGGCCGCCTGGGTGTCCTCGAACGACACCGCGCTCTACGGCCTCGCCGCCATCGAGAACCTGGCCCTGCTCGGCGACAAGATGCCCTAGCGGAGAGCTAGTTCATCTTTCCCAGCACCTCCCGCACCCGCCGGGCGTCCCTGATTCGCTGCTCGTACGTGGCACCGAGTGCGAGCAGCAGGACCCCGGCGAGGGCGGGCGGTGCCCAGCGGGGCAGGGCGCCGACCACCTGGGCGAGATACGGGGCGAGTTCGTGCAGCGCGTCCAGGACGAGGGTGCCGCCGCCGAGGACGAGCGGCGCCTGGAGGCGGTGTCGTGCGCCGATCAGCGTGACGACCAGCGCGGCCGTACCCAGCAGCAGCGGGCGTGTCCAGTGCGCGTCCGCCCAGGCCGCGAGGAGGCTCGGGGCGAGTGTGGCGGCCAACCCGGGGCCGTACGCCGTCCAGGACGAGGCGTTCGGGTCGCGGCGCCTGCGCAGCGCGCCCACGAACAGCGCCGGGACGGTCACCGGCAACGTGTACGCCTCGGGGCTGCCGACGTCCCACGCGGACAGGCGTACCCAGGTGGCGAGGACGAAGAGGGCGGCGGCCGCATAGCCGACGTCCCTGCGCTCGGGCCGTACCGCCGTGCCGGCCGCGATCACCCCGCACAGGGCCAACACCAGTGCCAGCATGGGCAGTTCGCCCGCCGCGAGAACGATCGCGACCAGAGCCGCGGCCACGCCCGTGATCTCGACGACCATGGTGGTGACCGGGTCGGCGATGCGCGTGGCCAGCAGTGCGGCGGTCGCCGGTACGACGAGGACCAGCAGCGCGATGTGCTGTGGCTGCCAGTCCAGGGCGGCCCCGACAGCGCAGGTGAGGGCCGTGGCGTACCCGAGGGAAGCGGCGGCGGAGGCCGGTGCGAGACGCCCGCGCCAGGCCGCCCCCGCGAACACGGCGGTCAGGGAGGCGAGTACGGCGAGCGTGGCCGGCTCCGTGGCCAGCGAGAGGGCGGCCAGGCTGAGCGAGGTGAGCAGGGCGAGGAGGACGGCGGCACGGTGCGCGAGGGCGAGCAAGGCCACGATCGCGAGGCCCTGCACCAACAGGCTCAGGCCGTACGGAAGTTGGAGTGTCGTCGGGGCGGTGATCACCATCGCCCACACCAGGGTCAGTGCTGCGGTTCGTGCCTGGGGCCGCCATTCGGTGTTGCTGACCGCGAAGGTCAGGACCGCGGCAACCGTCGCGAGAACCAGGGGAGTTGCGGTCGTGTGCGCCGGCCAGAAGGCGCCCATCGTCGCCGCGTCGCGGGCGTCCCCCTGCGCACCGGACCAGGCATGTGACACCCACGCGGCCGGACCCAGCAGCGTGACACCGACCACCGGCACCGTCCACAGCACCGCACCCGCCTGTACGACACCGGAGGCCCAGCCGAGACCATGGCGCACGGGCTCGGGGAGCCGGCCCCGTACAAGCGTCAACAGGGCGATGCCGCATGCCCGGAACCGTCCAGTCGGCGGGGAGTGACGCGCGCAGCATGCCGCCGAGCGCGGCGACCACGAACAGGCCGCCCGCCGCGGCTGTACCCGTCCGCAGTCCCCGACCGTCCGCGAGCCACGCGGTGCCGAACGCGCCCGCCGCCGCGAGAGTGAAGAGCGCCGCCGCACGGGCGGCGGCGCCCGGACCGGCCGCGTCCAAGGAGATCAGGCCGGCCGCCAGCACGCCCCAGCCACCCATGCCGAACGCGCCGCCGGCGGCGACGAGACGAACGGCCTTGGGGGAGACCCGGAGCGCGACAACCATGTCGATCACGGCGGTCAGCAGCACCGCGGCCGTGATGGTGTGCGGGCCCCCGCCGACCGCGATCGCCCAGAGAATCAAGGGGAGTTGGGCGATCACGAGCGCGGCGGGGAGGGGAAGGAGAAGGGTCGTCGAGGTGGGCAGCGCGGCCGGGACCGGGAGTGCCGCGAGCCCGAGGCCGTACGCCGTCCAGAGCGCCGTCAGTACCGTCGCCGCTGCCGCCGCGAAGGTCACGCCGTCACCGGCAGGGAACGCCACCTCGTGCAGCGCGTAGGCGTCCAGCACCGTCAGGACGAGGCCGAGGCCCGCGAGCGACTCGGCCGTGGAACGCAGCCCCCGCCGCAGCAGCGCCACCGGTGCGCCGAGCGTGGCCAGGGTCACCGCGCCCAGCACCAGGGCCCGGCCCGCGATGCCCAGGTTCCCCCAGCTCACCAGGGTGAACGCCATCGCCGCGAGGGTGAGCAGGATGCCGCCGAGCAGGAGCAGCACGTTCTGCACGCCCGGTGCGGAGGCCTCCGGGCGGGGCGATGCGGTGGGCGGAGGCGGCACGGGCGCGGGCCGGACCGGCTGGAGCACGGTCAGCAGCCAGGCCCGGCGGTGCAGCAACTGGGCCCGGCGGGCGTCCAGTTGGCGCAGCTCGGCGTCCAGAAGCCCCAACTCCACGGCCGGGGGCGGAATGTGCGTCATGGTTCGGAGTGTGGTGCCCGTCACGTCGTACGACATGAGTACGCGTACTCAAACGAACCTGGTTGACGGGAGACGGGCCCATGAGCGGGCAGACTCCCGCCATGGACTGGACCCACTACCGCTTCCACACCCGCTGGGCCCTGCCCGCGCCGCCCGCCGTCGTCTACCCGGTCCTGGAGCGGGCCGAGGAGTATCCGCGCTGGTGGCCGCAGGTGCGCGAGGTCAAGCAGCTCGACGACACCACCGGCGTCATCCGCATCAGGGCGAGCCTGCCGTACGCCCTGACCTTCACCGCGCGGGAGGTGCGACGCGATCCGGCCGCCGGGGTCCTGGAGATCTCGATGACCGGCGACCTGGCGGGCTGGGCACGCTGGACGCTCACGGCCGACGGCCCCGGCACGCTCGCCCGCTACGACCAGGAGGTCGACCTGAACCAGCCGCTGCTGAGGCGGTTCGCCGTCCCCGGAAGGCCGGTGTTCCGGCTCAACCACGCGCTGATGATGCGGGCCGGACGGCGCGGGCTCCTCGCGTACCTGGAAGCGGTTTGAAGGAAACCGGCGGGGGCCTGTATTGTTCAGTCCGTTCCCGGGCGATTAGCTCAGTGGGAGAGCGCTTCGTTCACACCGAAGAGGTCACTGGTTCGAACCCAGTATCGCCCACCGGGAAAGGCCGGTCCGCAGTAGCGGACCGGCCTTTTTGTGCGCCGACGCGGCGGTCGTCTAGGCCGCCTCGGCCGTCAGGTCCGGGCGCATGGGCCATGACGGATCCACCGGCTCCGGCGTACCGCTGCGCGCGAACCACGCCTGGAGACCGCGTGCTTGTGCCGCGTGCCACGTCGACTGCAACGTGTGGAGTTCGGCCGGCGACAGGCGTTCCAGCCGGGTCGCGAAGCGGCGGCCCACCGCCCGTACGACATCCAGGGACGCCAGCGCGTCCGCGCCCGCGTCGTGCGCCCCCTCCAGCGTGACGCCGTAGTGCGCGCACAGGTCGGTGAGGGTGCGGCGGCCCTTGCGGTAGCGGTCCAGGTGTTTGTCCAGGACCCGGGGGTCCAGCACCCGCAGCGCCGTCGACTCGAACCAGTGGTCAAGACAGGACGCGCGATGGCGGCGCAGCTCCCGGTCCAGGAGGGTCAGGTCGAAGGGCGCGTTCATCACCACCAACGGGCGTCCCATGGCGGCCTGTTCGGCCAACTCGTCGGCTATCTCACGCATCACCGGCGCAGGCCAGCGGCCGTTGCGCTGAAGATGCTCGTCCGTCAGTCCGTGAATCGCCGTCGCCCCCGCGGGCACCGGCACCCCAGGGTTCACCAGCCACCGGGTCACCCGTGGCCGGGTACCGGGGGTGTCCTGGACGACGACCGCGGCCGACACGATCCGGTCGGTCTCCACATCGATGCCCGTGGTCTCCGTGTCGAACGCGGCCAACGGGCCCTCGTACCAGCACGTCATACGTACACAACTCCTCGTTCACCCACGGCAGGTGACGTACCGTCTTCTGCCTGTTTGGTGATACCCGGGCTGTTTGCGCCGTACGCCGGAAGGACACAACAGGAGTGCGGGTCTTTGCAGTTCAGCGGCTCGCCACGGGGAAACACTTGGCGCGGAAGGCGACTTGGTCATGGTGATAGCGCAGCCCGAGCGGGGCGGGCTGCTGCCCGAACGGACGGCACCCCATCGCGGATCGCTCGCCACCACCGCCTGCATGGAGACTCTGCAGGTGGGCTATCTGCACGCCGTCGCCGCCGCGGCCGGCTGTTCGCTGTCCCAGCCCTTCCCGGACAACGGCATCGACTGGCACGTCAGCCACGGCTCGCCCGGGCACACCGTCGACGACGAGGTCACCATCAAGGTGCAGCTCAAGTGCACCTACCAGATCCCGCCGAACCCGCCGGGCCGCTCCTTCTCCTTCACGCTCGACAACGACCATCTGCGCAAGCTCGCCCGTACCCCGGTCTCGGTGCACAAGATCCTGGTCGTGATGCTCGTCCCGCGTTCCCAGGACGACTGGCTGCGCGCCAGCCACGACCGGCTCGATCTGCGGCACTGCTGCTACTGGGTCAACCTCGCCGGCCACGCGATCACCGGCCGGACCCGGACCACCGTGCGCATACCGACCGCACGCATCTTCGACGACCGGGCGCTGTGCGAGATCATGACGCGGGTCGGGACGGGAGGCAGGCCATGAGGCACCGCTCGGTCGAGGAACACCTGCGGTCGGTACGACCGCATCCCGACGACCATGCCGTCACCACCTCTTGGGAGCGGCCCCCCGAGGCCGACCAGGTCGACCCGGCCGTCCTCGGCGCCCTGCTGCGCCGGCACGGCTGGCAGCGGCGCGGCGGCGCCCCCGGACGGTACGGCCGCTGGACCCCACCCGGGCCCGGCGGCTCGGGCACCAGCCTGCTGGTCCCCGAGAGCCGGGCCTTCCCCGACAGCGACGACCTGCTCGGCGAGGCGCTCGTCGCCCTCGCCCGCAGCAACAGCCCCTCCGCGCGCGAGGTCCTGGTCGGCCTCGCCGTACCGAGCGACGAGATCCGCTGGTGGCGCGATGTCCCGACCGGCCCGGCCGGCGCCGCGTCCTGGACCGTCGAGGACCAACTGCGTGCCGCCGCCCGCCAGATGCTCCTCGCCGCCGCACTCGCCACCCGCGCCCGGGCCGGCTACTACGGCGCCCGCCACCGCCGCCCGGCCGCCGCGTCCCTGGAGAACGTCCTCGTGGGTTCCGCGTCGGGAGGGCGCCAACTGACCGCGTTCGTTCCTGTCGACACCGGGCGCGCCCTCGCCGTACGCCTCCACCATGCGCTGTACGCCACCCGCGAGGCGATCGACTACGAGCGGGCCACCGGCGGCATGGACGCCTTCGACGGCGCCGTCGAGGCGGGCGTCAGCCGTGAGCTGACCGAGGCCGTCGTCGCCCTGGTGCGGGGCACCGAGGGGGCCCGGATCGCCGTCGAGTGGGCGCCGGCCGCGGGGGTGCCCGAGGGCTGCGCCGCCCCCGCCGAGGCCGTCGAGTTCTCGCCCGGCGACCTGCCCGTGCTGCGCGCGGCCGGGGCCCGCTACCTCCGCGAGGAACCGGCCATGCCGGTCCGCATCACCGGCTCGGTGGTGCGGATGCGCCGGTCGGGGCCGCGCGGCGAGGGCACCGTACGGCTGCAGGTGATCGCGGGCGCCGAGGTCGGGCACGTCCGGATGACGCTGGACGAGGAGTCCTACCGGATAGCCGGTCACGCCCATCTCGTCGGCCTCCCGGTGCGGGTGCACGGACGGCTGGAGAGCCGGGGCGGCTTCCGCAGGCTGACCGGCGCCTCGGGGGTCGTACCCGTGCAGGTGGACGAGGCGGAGCGGGACCGGCTGATGAAGTCGATCCAGGGGCACGGGGAGAACACAGACTTCTTCGAGGAGGCGTGCAGCGGGGAGGAGTGAGGGAGGGGAGCCCGGGGGCGACCGTTTCGCGGTGGGCCCCGTAGGGTCGGTACGATCCCCTATTGCGCGCGCTCACGGTATGGCGCCGCATCCACCCTGCAGTCAGGAGAGACCGGTGTCAGACGTCCGTGTGATCATCCAACGCGATTCCGAGCGGGAAGAGCGCACGGTGACGACGGGCACCACGGCCGCGGAGCTCTTCGCCGGCGAGCGCTCGATCATCGCCGCGCGTGTGGCCGGAGAGCTCAAGGACCTCGCGTACGAGGTGCGGGACGGCGAGCAGGTCGAGCCCGTCGAGATCTCCTCCGCCGACGGTCTCAACATCCTGCGCCACTCCACCGCGCACGTCATGGCACAGGCCGTGCAGGAGCTGTTCCCCGAGGCCAAGCTCGGCATCGGCCCGCCGGTCAAGGACGGTTTCTA
This sequence comes from Streptomyces sp. NPDC005492, assembly GCF_040605995.1. NCBI lineage: Bacteria > Bacillati > Actinomycetota > Actinomycetes > Kitasatosporales > Streptomycetaceae > Streptomyces > Streptomyces sp. NPDC005492. The sequence continues at coordinate 22,612 of NZ_JBEXDX010000012.1, read as the reverse complement.
CTACGACTTCGACGTCGAGCGGCCGTTCACGCCCGAGGATCTCAAGGCCATCGAGAAGAAGATGCAGGAGATCCAGAAGCGGGGGCAGAGGTTCTCCCGCCGCGTGGTCACGGACGAGGCGGCTCGTGAGGAGCTGGCTTCCGAGCCGTACAAGCTCGAACTGATCGGCATCAAGGGCTCCGCCTCGACCGACGACGGCGCGGACGTCGAGGTCGGCGGCGGCGAGCTGACGATCTACGACAACCTCGACGCCAAGACCGGCGACCTGTGCTGGAAGGACCTCTGCCGCGGTCCCCACCTGCCCACCACGCGCAACATCCCGGCGTTCAAGCTGATGCGCAACGCCGCCGCGTACTGGCGCGGCAGCGAGAAGAACCCCATGCTCCAGCGCATCTACGGCACCGCCTGGCCCTCCAAGGAGGAGCTGAAGGCGCACCTCGACTTCCTGATCGAGGCCGAGAAGCGCGACCACCGCAAGCTGGGCAACGAACTGGACCTGTTCTCCATCCCGGACCAGATCGGCTCGGGCCTCGCCGTCTTCCACCCCAAGGGCGGGGTCGTCCGCCGGGTGATGGAGGACTACTCGCGGCGCCGCCACGAGGAGGAGGGCTACGAGTTCGTCTACACCCCGCACGCGACGAAGGGGAAGCTCTTCGAGACGTCCGGGCACCTGGACTGGTACGCCGACGGCATGTACCCGCCCATGCAGCTCGACGAGGGCGTGGACTACTACCTCAAGCCCATGAACTGCCCGATGCACAACCTGATCTTCGACGCGCGCGGCCGCTCCTACCGTGAACTGCCGCTGCGCCTCTTCGAGTTCGGGACCGTGTACCGGTACGAGAAGTCGGGCGTCGTGCACGGCCTCACCCGCGCGCGGGGCTTCACGCAGGACGACGCGCACATCTACTGCACGCGCGAGCAGATGGCCGACGAGCTGGACAAGACGCTCACCTTCGTCCTCAACCTGCTGCGCGACTACGGTCTGACGGACTTCTACCTGGAGCTGTCGACCAAGGACCCGGAGAAGTTCGTCGGCTCGGACGAGGTCTGGGAAGAGGCCACCGAGACGCTGCGACAGGTCGCCGAGAAGCAGGGGCTGCCGCTGGTGCCCGACCCGGGCGGCGCCGCCTTCTACGGGCCGAAGATCTCCGTCCAGACCAAGGACGCGATCGGCAGGACCTGGCAGATGTCCACGGTCCAGCTCGACTTCAACCTGCCGGAGCGCTTCGACCTGGAGTACACCGGGCCGGACGGCTCCAAGCAGCGGCCGGTCATGATCCACCGCGCGCTGTTCGGCTCCATCGAGCGGTTCTTCGCGGTGCTGCTCGAGCACTACGCGGGGGCGTTCCCGGCGTGGCTGGCGCCGGTGCAGGCGGTCGGGATCCCGATCGGGGACGGACATGTCGAGTACCTGGAGAAGTTCGCCGTAGCGGCCAAGAAGAAGGGGCTGCGCGTCGAGGTCGACTCGTCCTCGGACCGGATGCAGAAGAAGATCAGGAACGCCCAGAAGCAGAAGGTGCCGTTCATGGTCATCGTCGGCGACGAGGACATGAACGGCGGCACGGTGTCCTTCCGTTACCGCGACGGCTCGCAGGAGAACGGCATCGCGTTCGACGAGGCCATCGCCAAGATCGAGCAGATCGTGGCGAACCGCGTCCAGGTCTGATCCAACGCCGCTACGGAGGCCCCCGGGGAGATCAGCTCCCCGGGGGCCTCTCGTCGTCCTCCCGCGCGAAGACCTGGAGCAGCCAGGACGCGAAGGTTCCGGTGACCGTGCCGAGGAGGGCAAGACCGATGGCCATCATGCCGACCGCGATCAGGCGGCCGAGCGGGGTGACGGGCACGACATCGCCGTAGCCGACGGTCGCGAAGGTGGCGCAGGTCCACCAGACGGCGTCGCCAAAGGTCTTGATCGTCGCGTCGGGGGCCGTGTGTTCCTGCTGGTAGACGGAGAGGGCGCCCGCGAAGCCCAGCAGGACGGTGGAGAGGCCGGCGTAGACGATCACGCGCGCGTGCAGGGCGAGCCGGGGTCGGCCGTGCCGGCGCTGGACGGCCTCGTAGACCTTGACGACGCGCAGCGGGCGCAGCAGGGGCAGGAGCAGTACCAAGGTGTCCAGCCAGTGCTTCCGGACGAAGCGCAGCCGCTGTCCGCTGAGCCGCCAGCGGACCGCGTAGTCGACGGCGAAGAGCGCCCAGGCGGCGAACAGCACGGCGAGGCAGAGGTCCTGCCAGTCGGACGGCAGGCCGTGGGCGAGGATACGGACCGCGTACGCGCCGAGGTAGACCATCGACACCACGGCGAGCGGAACCTCGGTGCGTCGCTCCCACCGCTCCATGCGCCTGTCGTCGTCCATCGGTCCAGCTTGGCGGCGGGCCCCCCTCGCGCAACCCCGGCGACACGCCGCGAACGGGCGAAGCCATATGCTGACTTGCATGACGAGTGAGCCGGAGCAGCAGATCGGAGTGGGGACGCCGGACGCGTTCCAGCGCCTGTGGACCCCGCACCGGATGGCCTACATCCAGGGTGAGAACAAGCCGACCGGACCCGGGGCCGACGACGGTTGCCCCTTCTGCTCGATCCCGGCGAAATCGGACGAGGACGGGCTGATCGTCAGGCGCGGGGACCTGGTGTACGGGGTGCTCAACCTGTACCCGTACAACGGCGGCCATCTGATGGTCGTGCCCTACCGTCACGTCGCCGACTACACCGATCTGACCGACGCGGAGACCGTGGAACTCGCGGCCCTCACCAAGCAGGCGATGACGGCCCTGCGGACCGCGTCCGGTGCCCACGGCTTCAACATCGGCATGAACCAGGGGAGTGTGGCGGGCGCCGGCATCGCCGCCCACCTGCACCAGCACATCGTCCCGCGCTGGGGCGGCGACACCAACTTCATGCCGGTCGTCGGCCACACCAAGGTGCTGCCCCAACTCCTCGCGGACACACGGAAGATGCTCGCGGACGCGTGGCCCACGGTGTGAGCCACGAGCCGCGCTGGTCTCACGCGTCGTAGACGTCGGCCTTGCGCGGTGACGCGTCCTGCACGTTCGTGCTGAGGAACGCCGAGCGGTTGCCGAACTTCTCCGTGTCCACGCCGTTCTCGTCCAGGACGCGGATCGCGGCGGCGTGGACCACCCGCAGGACCGGTGTCGCGGCGCGCAGCGCGTCGTCCGCCATGAAGCGGTGGCGCCAGGGCTGGTCGGCCCAGGCGTGCCGCAGGCCGAACGGCTCGGGCAGGGATATGGAGCCCCCGAGCCAGTTCAGCAGCGGCGGGTACCAGGTGAGCGGGGCGCGGACCGCGAGGCGTACGACCTCGTCGGTGGGGACGAGGGGGAGCTTGACCTTGCGGGTCTCCCATGGCTTGAGGGTCTTCTGGACGTCCCTGGTGGGAGCCTCGGGCTTGCCGGTGAACAGCGAGTTCACCGGACCCAGGGCGTGCCCGGTGATCTCGATGCGGAGCGTCTTGTGGAGCACGGTCACGGTGATCATCATCGTGATGACCAACTGGCCTTCCCAGAGCGTCCATTGGACACCCAGGTAGTGCCGGTCGCCGGCGCCGAACTGCTGCTTGTTGCAGATGTCCTGGATGGCGTGCGACTTGACCTGGTACGCCTCGACGTCCGTGCCCTCGGGGCGGGACACCGCCTTGGCGCCCTCACCGATCGGTGTGACGATCCAGTGGCGTACGGACGCCTTCGGGAAGCCGCCGGTGTTGATCGTGTTCCGCTCCAGCATGCGGAGGTCGTCGTGGATGTTGCGGATGACGTCCCAACTGCGGAAGGGGTGGATCTCCCGGTCGGCGTCGCGCGCGATCAGATCCTCGGCGAGCTGCCAGCTTCCCCAGCGGGTGCCCATGCCGAGGATGCCCTTGGGCCCGGCGTAGAAGACCGAGTTGGACTGCTGCTCGGCACTGAGCTTGGCCAGGGCCTGACGGAGCTGCTCGGCCTGGGTCTCGCCGGGGCTGGTCGGCACCGCCTCGGGGACCTTGGCGCCGACACTGCTGCCGGAGAGCAGGCTGTCCCAGCGCTCGCGCAGGTCCCGCGCGGTCTTCTCGCAAATCTGCTTGGCCCACAGCCAGCCGACGACGGGGAGGACGACACACGCGCGTGCGTACCAGCCCCCGAAGCCCTTGAACGGCATCTTGATCAGGAAGAGCACGGCGATGGCGCCCACCGCGACGAGCAGGGCCGTGGCGAGGGCGCCGGCCCCCTTGTTCTTCTGGGTGCTCTTGTCGATCAGGTTGCGCAACTGGAAGATCAGCAGCCAGACCACGAGCCCGGGCAGGAAGAGCAGACCGCACAACACCATGACCATGGACAGCCGGTTGTCCCGGGCCCGGCGGATGTTGTTGGCCGCCAGGGCGTGCTCGACGACGGCCTGCGGTTCGGTACCGAACGACTGGATGAGGGGCTTGCGTCCGGGGCCCAGCAGGCGGGTCACCAGGGCTCCCGAGAACGCCTCGCCGAGGTTGGGGCGGAAGATCGTCGCCCACTTGCGGCCCGCGTTGACGGTCGTCTGGTGCCATTCGTTGTCGGCCTTCTTGATGTCCACGACCGGGTTGTCCCGGTAGGCCGCCGAGGCCAGCGCGAAGGTCGCCGTCTGTCCCTCGCCGCCCGTCAGCGGCACCTGTGGTCCGAAGATGTCCGCGTAACCGCTGTCAACGGTCATTCCCGCCCCCGATCGCCGCTGCTCCCGCTTCTGCGGCTTTCCCGACTTCCGTGCTCCGCACACCTGTTGATCAGGTCATCAGCGTATCCGCACCGACTGACATTCGTCGGCGGACAACCGAAGCCGCCCGCCGACACCCAAGGATCTTTGAAGCACGGGGCAACTAGGGTGCGTCGCCCGCCTGTTCGCGGATCCTCTCGGCGATCTGCGGTGGCATCGGTTCGTGCCGGGCGTACGCGCGCTGGAAGCGGGCCGTGCCGTGCGAGAGGGAGCGGAGGTCCACGGCATAGCGGCCGATCTCTATCTCGGGCACCTCGGCCCGGATCAGGGTGCGGCCGCCGGTCGTCTGCTCGGTGCCGAGCACCCGGCCCCGGCGCCCGGACAGATCGCTCATGACCGCGCCCACGTAGTCGTCGCCGACCAGCACGGTCACCTCGGCCACCGGTTCGAGGAGATGGATCTTCGCGTCGGTCGCCGCCTCCCGCAGGGCCAGCGCGCCGGCCGTCTGGAACGCGGCGTCCGAGGAGTCCACCGAGTGCGCCTTGCCGTCCAGCAGCGTGATGCGTACGTCGAGGAGCGGATGTCCGGCGGCAACTCCCTTGGCGGCCTGGGCCCTTACGCCCTTCTCCACCGAGGGGATGAACTGCCGGGGCACCGCGCCGCCGATGACCTTGTCCACGAACTCGATGCCGGTGCCGCCCGGCAGCGGCTCGACCTCGATCTCGCAGATCGCGAACTGCCCGTGTCCGCCGGACTGTTTGACGTGCCGGCCGCGCCCGTGCGCCTTGGCGGCGAACGTCTCGCGCAGGGAGACCTTGTGCGGGACGAGGTCGACCTGGACGCCGTAGCGGCTGCGCAGCCGTTCCAGGGCGACGTCCGCGTGGGCCTCGCCGAGGCACCACAGGACGACCTGGTGGGTGTCCTGGTTCTGTTCCAGGCGCATGGTCGGGTCCTCGGCGACGAGCCTGCTCAGGCCCTGCGAGAGCTTGTCCTCGTCCGCCTTGCTGTGCGCCTGGATGGCGAGCGGCAGCAGCGGGTCGGGCATCTCCCAGGGCTCCATGAGCAGCGGGTCGTCCTTGGCGGAGAGGGTGTCCCCGGTCTCCGCGCGGCCCAGTTTCGCCACGCACGCGAGGTCACCGGCGATGCAGTGCGTGAGCGCCCGCTGCTGCTTGCCGAAGGGCGCGGACAGGGCGCCGACGCGTTCGTCGACGTCGTGGTCCTCGTGGCCGCGGTCGGCGAGCCCGTGCCCGGAGACGTGGATCGTCTCGTCGGGGCGCAGGGTGCCGGAGAAGACGCGGACCAGGGAGACCCGGCCGACGTAGGGGTCGGAGGCGGTCTTCACGACCTCGGCGACCAGCGGCCCGTTCGGGTCGCACGGCTTCAGCTCGCGCGCCCTGCCGTCGACCGTGGTGACACCGGGCGCCTCGCGCTCCAGCGGGGTCGGGAAACCACCTGTGATCAGCTCCAGCAGTTCGACGGTGCCGAGGCCCTGGCGGGAGCCCTCGGCGGCGGGGGCGGCGGCCAGCACGGGGAAGAAGACCCCGCGCGCCACGGCCCGCTCCAGGTCGCCGATCAGCGTCTTGACGTCGATCTCCTCACCGCCGAGATAGCGGTCCATGAGGGTCTCGTCCTCGCTCTCCGAGATGATCCCCTCGATGAGCCGGTTGCGGGCCTCCTCGATCCCCGGCACCTGATCCGGGCCGGGCTCGGACTCCTTGCGCTCCCCGGACGCGTAGTCGAACACCTTCTGCGACAGCAGCCCGACCAGACCGGTCACGGGCGCGTGCCCGTCCGGCCCCGGCGCGCCGCGCAGCGGCAGATACAGCGGGAGTACGGCGTCGGGGTCGTCCGCGCCGAAGGCCTCCGCGCAGGTGCGGGTCATCCCCTCGAAGTCCGCGCGGGCGGACTCCAGGTGCGTGATGACGATGGCGCGCGGCATGCCGACCGCCGCGCACTCCTCCCACACCATGCGGGTCGAGCCGTCCACGCCGTCGGAGGCCGAGACGACGAAGAGGGCCGCGTCCGCCGCACGCAGACCGGCCCTCAACTCCCCGACGAAATCGGCGTATCCGGGAGTGTCCAGCAGATTGACCTTGTACCCGTCCCACTCGACGGGCACCAGGGAGAGCTGCACCGAGCGCTGCTGCCGGTGCTCGATCTCGTCGTAGTCGGAGACGGTGCCGCCGTCCTCCACGCGGCCCGCCCGGTTCACCGCCCCCGCGGTCAGCGCGAGGGCCTCCACCAGAGTCGTCTTGCCCGATCCGGAGTGGCCGACCAGCACCACATTCCGTACGGACGCGGGGTGGTCGGCCGCCGTAGCCCTGCCGGCGGCTCCGGGGTGTGCGTTCGCCTTGTCGCCCATGGTCTTGCCTCCCGTACACGGTGAGGTCACTGTGGGCGCGGACACACGCAGCCGCGTGCGGTGGCGGCTCCGATGACGCCCGCGGTCCTTCGAGCTTTCCACTCCCGTCACGGTGCGTCCATACAGCGGACGCGATCCGGGCCCGTGGACCCCGATGGCATCGGGTCGTGCCGCGGCCACTCAAAACATCGGCACGCGGGTGCCCGGCCGTCACCCACGCGCGCGCGTGGCTACGATGGGCCAGCCGGTGGCCAGCAGGGGCCGCACGGCGACACCGACCCTCGGGAAGGCCATGCTGAACAAGTACGCGCGTGCATTCTTCACGCGTGTCCTCACGCCGTTCGCCGCGTTTCTGATCCGCCGGGGCGTCAGCCCCGACACGGTCACCCTCCTGGGTACCGCCGGAGTGGTCGCGGGCGCGCTGGTCTTCTACCCCATGGGCGAGTTCTTCTGGGGCACGGTCGTGATCACGCTGTTCGTGTTCTCGGACCTCGTCGACGGCAACATGGCCCGCCAGCTCGGCCGCTCCAGCCGCTGGGGCGCTTTCCTGGACTCCACGCTCGACCGGGTCGCCGACAGCGCGGTCTTCGGCGGCCTGGCCCTCTGGTACGCGGGCGGCGGCGACGACATCGCCCTGTGCGCCGTCTCGATCTTCTGCCTGGCCAGCGGCCAGGTGGTGTCGTACACCAAGGCGCGCGGCGAGGCGATCGGCCTGCCGGTGGCCGTCAACGGACTGGTCGAGCGGGCCGAGCGGCTGGTGATCTCCCTGGTCGCGTGCGGTCTCGCCGGGCTGCACAAGTTCGGCGTCCCGGGCATCCAGTGGCTGCTGCCGATCGCGCTGTGGATCGTCGCCGTGGGCAGCCTGGTCACGCTCATCCAGCGGGTCGTCACGGTCCGCCGTGAGTCCGCCGAGGCCGACGCGGCGGCCGCTCAGGAGGCCACGCAGCACAGCAGCGGGGCAACCCCGTGAGCAAGGCCCAGGAGCGGCTGACGGACGCGCTCTACGGCGTCGGTTGGAGCACCGTCAAGAAGCTCCCCGAGCCCGTCGCCGTCCGGCTCGGCCGCACCGTCGCCGACCTCGCCTGGAAACGGCGCGGCAAGGGTGTACGGCGGCTGGAGAGCAACTACGCGCGCGTGGTGCCCGACGCGAGCCCCGAGCGGCTCGCCGAGCTGTCGCGCGCGGGCATGCGGTCGTACCTGCGCTACTGGATGGAGTCCTTCCGGCTCCCCGCCTGGAGCCCCGAGCGCATCAAGGCGGGCTTCACCCCCAAGGACGTGCATTACCTGACCGACGGCATCGCCTCCGGCCGGGGTGTCATCCTCGCGCTCCCGCACCTGGCCAACTGGGACCTCGCCGGCGCCTGGGTCACCACCAAGCTGGAGACCCCGTTCACCACGGTCGCCGAACGCCTCAAGCCCGAGACGCTCTACGACCGGTTCGTCGCCTACCGCGAGGGCCTCGGCATGGAGGTCCTGCCGCACAGCGGCGGCACCGCCTTCGGCACGCTGGCCCGGCGGCTGCGCGACGGCGGCCTGGTCTGCCTGGTCGCCGAGCGCGATCTCTCCGCCTCCGGCGTCGAGGTGAAGTTCTTCGGCGAGGCCACCCGGATGCCCGCGGGGCCGGCCCTCCTCGCCCAGCAGACGGGCGCGCTGCTGCTCCCGGTGACGCTCTGGTACGACGACTCACCCGTCATGCAGGGGCGGGTCCATCCGCCGGTCGAGGTGCCCGAGTCAGGTGACCGGGCCGAGAAGACGTCTGTGATGACACAGGCGCTGGCAGACGCCTTCGCCACCGGCATCGCCGACCACCCGGAGGACTGGCACATGCTCCAGCGCTTGTGGCTCGCGGATCTCGATCCCACGAAGGGGCCCTCGTGAGGATCGGCATCGTCTGCCCCTACTCCTGGGACGTGCCGGGCGGCGTCCAGTTCCACATCAAGGACCTCGCCGAGTACTTCATCCGGCTCGGCCACGAGGTGTCCGTCCTCGCCCCCGCGGACGACGACACCCCGCTGCCGCCGTACGTCGTCTCGGCCGGCCGCGCGGTCCCGGTGCCGTACAACGGCTCGGTGGCCCGGCTCAACTTCGGCTTCCTGTCCGCCGCCCGGGTCCGACGCTGGCTGCACGACGGCGAGTTCGACGTCATCCACATCCACGAACCGACCTCTCCGTCGCTGGGCCTGCTGAGCTGCTGGGCGGCGCAGGGCCCGATCGTCGCCACCTTCCACACCTCCAACCCGCGCTCCCGGGCGATGATCGCCGCGTACGCGATCCTCCAGGCCGCGCTGGAGAAGATCAGCGCGCGGATCGCGGTGAGCGAGTACGCCCGCCGCACCCTCGTCGAACACCTCGGCGGGGACGCGGTGGTGATCCCGAACGGCGTCGACGTCGACTTCTTCGCCCGCGCCGAACCCAATCCCGAGTGGCAGGGCAAGACGATCGGCTTCATGGGGCGCATCGACGAGCCCCGCAAGGGACTCCCGGTGCTGATGCGCGCCCTGCCGAAGATCCTCGCCGCGCGCCCGAAGGCCAGGCTCCTGGTCGCCGGACGCGGCGACGAGGAGGAGGCCGTCGAATCGCTCCCCAAGGAGCTGCGCTCGCGCGTCGAGTTCCTCGGCATGGTCAGCGACGAGGACAAGGCCCGCTTCCTGCGCAGCATCGACCTCTACATCGCCCCGAATACCGGCGGCGAGAGCTTCGGCATCATCCTCGTCGAGGCCATGTCGGCGGGCGCCCCGGTGCTCGCCTCCGATCTGCCCGCCTTCGCGCAGGTCCTCGACCAGGGCGCGGCGGGGGAGTTGTTCGCCAACGAGGACGCGGACGCGCTCGCCGAGGCGGCCGTACGACTTCTGGGCGACCCCGAGCGGTTGGCGGAACTGCGCCGCAGCGGGAGCGCCCATGTGCGGCGGTTCGACTGGTCGACGGTCGGGGCCGACATCCTCTCCGTGTACGAGACGGTGACCGCTGGCGCGGCGGCCGTCGCCACCGACGAACGCACGGGACTGCGGGCGCGGTTCGGGCTGGCCCGGGACTGAGGGCGCCGGGCGCCGGCCCCGAGGGGGCGTGCTGCGCTCCCGCGCGCGGGGAGGTCGGTTCGCTTTTCCAACTCGGGGTGCGCGGTGGGCGATTCGCCGACGACAGCTGTGCGATCGCCCTCCCCGGCGGCGAGTTCCGGATGGGCGACGCGTTCGACGAGGGCTACCCGGAGGGTGCTGAGGGACCCGTCCGTACGGTCACCGTGGGGCTGTTCCGCATCGACGCGACCGCCGTCACCAACGCGCGCTTCGCACGCTTCGTCGAGGACACCGGATACGTCACCGAGGCGGAGCGGTACGGCAGTTCGTTCGTGTTCCACCCGCTGCTGCACGGCCGCGCGCGGGACGCCGTGTACGGCCAGGTCGAAGCGGCCCCCTGGTGGCTCGGCGTGGAAGGCGCCTCCTGGAGCGCGCCGGCGGGCCCCGGCTCGGACATCGCGGACGTCCCGACCACCCCGCCGTACACCTCTCGTACGACGACGCGCTCGCCTACTGCGCCTGGGCGGTCGCCCGGCTGCCCACCGAGGCCACCGAGGCCGAGTGGGAGTATGCGGCCCGGGGTGGCCTGGAGGGGAGGCGCTACCCCTGGGGCGACGATTTCGTGGGCGAGCGCATGCACACCTGGCAGGCCGACTTCCCCCGGGTCAGCACCCGCACCGGCGGAGCCATCGGTACGGTCCCGGTCGACGCGTACGAGCCCAATGGCTTCGGCCTGTTCAACACGTCGGGCAACGTGTGGGAGTGGTGCGCCGACCGCTTCGTACAGGGCGGGGAGGAGCGGGTGATCCGAGGCGGCTCGTACCTCTGCCACGCGTCCTACTGCCAGTGGTACCGGGTCGCCGCCCGCTCGAAGAACACGCCCGACTCGTCGACGGGGCATGGTGGTTGCCGGTGCGCGTGGGACCTGACGGGAGTGTGAGCGCGGGCGGGTAGCCTTGCCGCCCGTGACCGCAACCCTGATCTGGATCCTCGTCGCCGTCGTGGCGATCGGCCTGTACCTGAGCTGGACCGCGGGCCGGCTCGACCGGCTGCACGCCCGGATCGACGCGGCCCGCGCGGCGCTCGACGCCCAACTGCTGCGCCGCGCCTCTGTGACCCAGGAGTTGGCTACCTCCGGAGTCCTCGACCCGGCCGCCTCGATCGTCCTGTACGAGGCCGCGCACGCCGCCCGGCAGGCCGAGGAGGAGCAACGGGAGGTCGCCGAGAGCGAGTTGAGCCAGGCCCTGCGCGCCGTCTTCGCCGAGGCCCAGCAGGTCGAGGGCGTCCGCGAGGCACCCGGCGGCGAGGCGGCCGCCCGCGAACTCGCGGAGGCCGTACGCCGCGTCCCGATGGCCCGGCGCTTCCACAACGACGCGGTGGGCGCGGCCCGACGCCTGCGCGAACACCGCAAGGTCCGCTGGTTCCGCCTGGCCGGACACGCCCCCTTCCCCATGGCCTTCGAAATGGACGACGAACCACCGTCGGCGTTGGCCGACCGGCCCGCGTAGGGCCTGGTCGGCGGGGCGGGGTGCGGGAGATCGAGGGGCATCGGTCGGCGCTGGTGTCCGGTGAGTGGTGTGTGCGGCTGGGATGTGGCTTTGGCCGTCGCTGCGGTGGGTGGTGCGATGCGGGAGCCGTCGGCGGTCTGGCCGACGGGGCGGCGTAGGGCCTGTTCGGTGGGGCGGGGCGCGGCAGTCCGAGGAGCATCGGTCGGCGTCGGTGATCGGTGAGTGGTGTGTGCGGCTGGGATGTGGTGGAGGCTGTGGCTTCCGCCGTTGCCGCGGTGGGTGGTGTGATGCGGGAGTCGTCGGCGGCCTTGGCTGACCGGGCGGCGTGGGTCTGTCCGACGGAGCGGGGCGCGGGAGACCGACGGGCATCGATCAGTGCCGGTGACCGGTGAGCCGTGCGCGCGGCTGGGAGGTGGTGGAGGCTGTGGCTTCAGCCGTTGCCGCGTCGAGTGGTGTGATGCGGAAGTCGTCGGCGGCCTTGGCTGACCGGGCGGCGTCGGGCCTGTCCGGCGGGGCGGCGCGGCAGATCGAGGGGCATTGATCGGCATCGGTGTCCGGTGTGTGGTGTGTGTGGTGTGTGCGGCTGGGCTGTGGCCTCAGCCGTTGCCGCGGCGGGCGGTGCGATGCGGGAGCCATCGTCCGCCCTGGCCGACCGGGCCGCGTAGGGCCTGTCCGGCGGAGCGGAGTGGGGAAGCCGATGGGATCGACCGGCTCCGGCGGGCGGCTGCGAGGTGGAGGAGGGCCGACTTCGGGCGTTGTCGTGGGTAGCCGGCGGCTGCCGGTAGCACCGCAGGCGAGCGCGTCCAGGGCCGCGTTGGCGGCATGGTCTGCTGGCCCCCCCCCGCGCACCCACCGGCTCCGGTGAGAGCAGCGCGTGCGGCTGCGAAGCCCTGCTGTCAGGAGCCGACGACGGCACCGCAGGTCAGCGCCCAAGATCCCGCTCCCGGCATGACCCGCCGTCGAGCCCCTGGTGGCACAGCGGTTCGAAAATGATCCACCGGGTGTTCATTGGCCCTTGCTGTGGCCTGCACCTCTCACGTTTCCTCGGTACTGCAGAAACCCTCTTTCACCGAGCGAGGTCACCCCGTGTCGAGCACCCTCCCCTCCGCCCAGACTCCCGAGACCGGCACCGCGCGCGTGAAGCGCGGCATGGCCGAGCAGCTCAAGGGCGGTGTGATCATGGACGTGGTCAACGCCGAGCAGGCGAAGATCGCCGAGGACGCCGGTGCCGTGGCCGTCATGGCCCTGGAGCGGGTCCCCGCCGACATCCGCAAGGACGGTGGCGTGGCCCGGATGTCCGACCCGACGATGATCGAGGAGATCATCGAGGCGGTCTCCATCCCGGTCATGGCCAAGTCCCGCATCGGTCACTTCGTCGAGGCCCAGGTCCTGCAGTCCCTCGGCGTCGACTACATCGACGAGTCCGAGGTCCTCACCCCGGCCGACGAGGTCAACCACTCCGACAAGTGGGCCTTCACGACCCCCTTCGTCTGCGGTGCCACCAACCTGGGCGAGGCTCTGCGCCGTATCGCCGAGGGCGCCGCGATGATCCGCTCCAAGGGCGAGGCCGGCACCGGCAACGTCGTCGAGGCCGTCCGTCACCTGCGCCAGATCAAGAACGAGATCGCCAAGCTGCGCGGCTTCGACAACAACGAGCTGTACGCCGCCGCCAAGGAGCTGCGCGCCCCGTACGAGATCGTCCGCGAGGTCGCCGAGCTGGGCAAGCTCCCCGTCGTGCTGTTCTCCGCCGGCGGCGTCGCCACCCCCGCCGACGCGGCGCTGATGCGCCAGCTCGGCGCCGAGGGCGTCTTCGTCGGCTCCGGCATCTTCAAGTCCGGCGACCCGGCCAAGCGCGCCGCCGCCATCGTGAAGGCCACCACCTTCTACGACGACCCGAAGATCATCGCGGACGCGTCCCGCAACCTCGGCGAGGCCATGGTCGGCATCAACTGCGACACCCTCCCCGAGACCGAGCGCTACGCCAACCGCGGCTGGTAGTCACCGATGACCACCCCTGTCGTAGGCGTCCTGGCCCTCCAGGGCGACGTACGGGAGCACCTGGTCGCCCTGGCCGCGGCGGACGCCGTGGCCAGGCAGGTCAGGCGCCCCGAGGAACTCGCCGAGGTGGACGGCCTCGTCATACCCGGCGGCGAGTCCACCACCATCTCCAAGCTGGCCGTCCTCTTCGGAGTGATGGACCCCCTGCGCGCACGCGTGCGTGCAGGTATGCCCGTCTACGGCACCTGCGCCGGCCTGATCATGCTCGCCGACAAGATCCTCGACCCGCGCTCGGGCCAGGAGACGATCGGCGGCATCGACATGATCGTGCGCCGCAACGCCTTCGGACGCCAGAACGAATCCTTCGAAGCGGCTGTCGACGTCCGGGGCATCGAGGGCGATCCTGTGGAGGGCGTCTTCATCCGCGCCCCCTGGGTCGAGTCCGTCGGTGCCGAGACCGAGGTCCTCGCCGAACACGAGGGCCACATCGTCGCGGTCCGCCAGGGCAACGCGCTCGCCACGTCGTTCCACCCGGAACTGACCGGCGACCACCGCGTGCACTCCCTGTTCGTCGACATGGTGCGCGCGAACCTGGCTCCGGGGTCCTAGTAGGATCTCTGGGGTTCGTAAAGAGTTGGGTTACGCGAAGGAGACAGGCAGATGTCCGGCCACTCTAAATGGGCTACGACGAAGCACAAGAAGGCCGTGATCGACGCCAAGCGCGGCAAGCTCTTCGCGAAGATGATCAAGAACATCGAGGTCGCGGCCCGTACCGGTGGCGCCGATGTGTCCGGCAACCCGACGCTGTTCGACGCCATCCAGAAGGCCAAGAAGAGCTCGGTCCCGAACAAGAACATCGACTCCGCGGTCAAGCGCGGCGCCGGTCTCGAAGCCGGTGGCGCCGACTACGAGACGATCATGTACGAGGGTTACGGCCCCAACGGTGTCGCGGTGCTCATCGAGTGCCTCACCGACAACCGCAACCGCGCCGCCTCGGACGTCCGCGTCGCCATGACTCGCAACGGCGGGAACATGGCCGACCCCGGGTCCGTGTCGTACCTCTTCAACCGCAAGGGCGTCGTCGTCGTCCCCAAGGGCGAGCTGTCCGAGGACGACGTCCTGGGTGCCGTGCTCGACGCGGGCGCCGAGGAGGTCAACGACCTCGGTGAGTCCTTCGAAGTCATCTCTGAGGCCACCGACCTGGTCGCGGTCCGCACCGCCCTCCAGGACGCCGGGATCGACTACGACTCCGCCGACGCCAACTTCGTCCCGACCATGCAGGTCGAGCTGGACGAGGACGGCGCCCGCAAGATCTTCAAGCTGATCGACGCCCTGGAGGACAGCGACGACGTGCAGAACGTCTTCGCCAACTTCGACGTCAGCGACGAGGTCATGGAGAAGGTCGACGCGTAACGCCCTCGCGGGCTGAGCGGTTTCGGCGGGCCGGTGGGACACGTTCCACCGGCCCGCCGCTGTTGTCGGTGGCAGCGGATAGCCTGGCGTGAAGTCAAAGATCACCGAAGGGGGAGGCGCGTGCGGGTACTCGGGGTGGACCCCGGACTGACCCGGTGCGGTGTCGGTGTCGTCGAGGGCGTCGCGGGCCGGCCGCTGACCATGGTCGGCGTCGGTGTCGTACGGACCCCGGCGGACGCCGAGTTGGGCATGCGCCTGGTCGCCATCGAGCAGGGCATCGAGGCGTGGCTGGACGAACACCGGCCCGAATTCGTCGCCGTGGAGCGGGTGTTCAGCCAGCACAACGTACGGACGGTGATGGGCACCGCCCAGGCCAGCGCCGTAGCGATGTTGTGTGCCGCCCGGCGTGGCATCCCGGTCGCCCTGCACACCCCCAGCGAGGTCAAGGCCGCCGTCACCGGCAGCGGACGCGCCGACAAGGCGCAGGTCGGCGCCATGGTGACCCGGCTCCTCCGGCTCGACGCACCCCCCAAGCCCGCCGACGCGGCCGACGCCCTCGCGCTGGCGATCTGCCACATCTGGCGCGCCCCCGCACAGAACCGTCTCCAACAGGCCGTCGCCCAGAACCGACTTCAGCAGGCCGTCGCCCTGCACGCGGCCAAGACCCCGCAATCACCGCAAGCACCGAAAGGCCGTACCGCATGATCGCCTTCGTGAGTGGCACGGTCGCCGCGCTCGCCCCCGACACCGCAGTAGTTGAGGTCGGCGGTGTCGGCATGGCCATCCAGTGCACGCCGAACACGCTGTCCACGCTCCGTCTCGGCAAGCCGGCCAAGCTCGCCACCTCCCTCGTCGTCCGCGAGGACTCGCTCACCCTGTACGGCTTCGTGGACGACGACGAACGCCAGATCTTCGAGCTGCTCCAGACCGCGACCGGCGTCGGCCCCCGGCTCGCGCAGGCGATGCTGGCCGTGCACACCCCGGACGCGCTGCGCCGGGCGGTCGCCGCCGGTGACGAGAAGGCGCTCATGGCCGTGCCGGGCATCGGCAAGAAGGGCGCGCAGAAGCTGCTGTTGGAGTTCAAGGACCGGCTCGGCGCGCCGGTGGGGTCCGCCCCGGCGATCGGTGCCCCGGTCACCAGCGGCTGGCGCGACCAACTGCACGCCGCGCTGATCGGCCTCGGGTACGCCACCCGCGAGGCCGACGAGGCCGTGGCCGCCGTAACGCCGCAGGCCGAGGCCGCCGAAGGGGCGCCGCAGGTGGGGCAGTTGCTGAAGGCCGCCCTGCAGACCCTGAACCGCGCCCGCTAGGAGAACGTCAGTGAACTGGGACGACACCACCGACGAGACCGCCGCCGAGCGGCTGGTGGGCTCGGTCGCCGACCGCGAGGACCAGGCCGTCGAGGCCGCCCTGCGCCCGAAGGACCTCGGCGAGTTCATCGGCCAGGAGAAGGTCCGCGAACAGCTCGACCTGGTCCTGCGCGCCGCACGCGCGCGGGGCGCCACCGCCGACCACGTCCTGCTCTCCGGCGCCCCCGGCCTCGGCAAGACCACCCTGTCGATGATCATCGCGGCCGAGATGGGCGCCCCCATCCGCATCACCAGCGGCCCCGCCATCCAGCACGCCGGCGACCTCGCAGCGATCCTCTCCTCCCTCCAGGAGGGCGAGGTCCTCTTCCTCGACGAGATCCACCGCATGTCGAGGCCCGCCGAAGAAATGCTCTACATGGCGATGGAGGACTTCCGCGTCGACGTCATCGTCGGCAAGGGCCCCGGCGCCACCGCGATCCCGCTCGAACTGCCGCCGTTCACCCTGGTCGGCGCCACCACCCGCGCGGGCCTGCTGCCACCCCCGCTGCGCGACCGCTTCGGCTTCACCGCGCACATGGAGTTCTACGAACCCGTCGAACTGGAGCGCGTCATCCACCGCTCGGCGAACCTCCTCGACGTGGAGATCGACCCCGCCGGGGCCGCCGAGATCGCCGGCCGCTCCCGCGGCACGCCCCGCATCGCCAACCGGCTGCTGCGCCGGGTCCGGGACTACGCGCAGGTCAAGGCCGACGGTTTCATCACGAGGGACATCGCCGGGGCGGCCCTCAAGGTGTACGAGGTCGACGGCCGCGGCCTCGACCGGCTCGACCGCGGTGTCCTCGAAGCGCTGCTCAAGCTGTTCGGCGGCGGCCCGGTCGGCCTGTCCACGCTCGCGGTCGCCGTGGGGGAGGAGCGCGAGACCGTGGAGGAGGTCGCCGAACCCTTCCTCGTACGGGAAGGCCTGCTGGCCCGCACCCCGCGCGGACGCGTCGCCACCCCCGCCGCGTGGGCGCATCTCGGCCTCACCCCACCCCGCTCGTCAACCGGGGGAAACGGACAAGGGGACCTGTTCGGGGCGTGACGGCGGGGGCGCTGGCCGGGTCAGGAACCCCGGTGCCATGCTGAGCGTTGTTCCATCAGCGTGGACTCGCTTAGACTCCGCCGATGCCGCCCTTGTGGGCGGCGCCGACCACCCCCATCCACCAGGCCGCTCACCGCCGCGGTCGTGCGAAGGAAATTCCGTCCCGTGAATATCGTGACCCTCCTCCCGTTCATCGTGCTCATCGGGGCCATGTTCCTGATGACCCGCTCTGCCAAGCGCAAGCAGCAGGCGGCCGCGTCGATGCGTAATGACATGCAGCCCGGCACCGGCGTCCGCACGATCGGGGGCGTGTACGCGACGGTCAAGGAGGTCAACGAAGAGACGGTCCTTCTCGACGCCGGCCCGGGCGTCGAGCTTCTCTTCGCGAAGAACGCGATCGGCGCCGTCCTCAGCGACGACGAGTACAACCGCATCGTCCACGGCGTCGAGCACGACCTGAAGGACGACGCCGACATCGTCCCGGACGACGCTTCCTCCCTCACCGAGACCGCCGAGCCCGCCGCCGACTCTTCCGACGACAAGCCCATCGACCTCGGCAAGAAGGACGCGGCCGACGAGCCGGCCGACGCCACCGAGGAGCCGGCCGAGGCCGCAGAGGCAAAGTCGGACGAAGAGCCGAAGAAGACCGACGGCGACTCCGACGCGAAGTAGTTCACGTCCCGGGAGCGCGGCGCGACCCGCTCGCGCCCCGTGCACCCCGGGGGCGTGCGTCGCTCGCACGGGATCCCGACACCATGTCATGGCCGCGGCCGCGCTGACCCGGCGCGGAGCGGCCCGAGAGGGAGTACGAGAAGGTGGCAGCACCTAAGAGGGGCCGTAGCGCGAGCGCCCAGAGCAAGCCAGGGCGCTCGCTGGCCCTCATCCTGATCGCCATCGTGGCGCTCACCGGTGGCATGTTCGCATCCGGGCACACCACTCCGCGTCTCGGCATCGACCTGGCCGGCGGTACGAGCATCACCCTCCGGGCCGTCCCGGAGAAGGGCCAGGAATCCGCGATCAACAAGACCAACATGGACACCGCGGTCGACATCATGAACCGCCGTGTCAATGGTCTTGGTGTCTCGGAGGCCGAGGTCCAGACGCAGGGCACCAGGAACATCATCGTCAACATCCCCAAGGGCACGAACTCGGAGGAGGCGCGCCAGCAGGTCGGTACCACGGCCAAGCTGTACTTCCGCCCGGTCCTGGCCACCGAGGCCTCCGCCGGTGCCGCGACGGCGAGCCCGTCCCCGAGCGCGTCCAGCAGCGCCTCCAGCAGCTCGTCGAGTTCGGCCACCCCCAAGGCGACCGGTTCCTCGGCGACCCCGTCGGCCACCGCGACCTCCCAGGGCCGTGCCGCCAGCGACGCCCTGAAGGCCGGCTCCACCTCGTCCGCGAGCCCCAGCGCCACCGCCTCGGCCAGCGCCACCCCGTCGGCCACCAGCAGCAGCGCCGCCAGCGCGGCCGCCGCCAAGCTGGAGGCCCAGTACACGGCGCTCGACTGCTCCAAGAAGGCGACGCAGAACACGGCCGGCAAGGACGCCACGGCGAAGGACGCGACCGTCGCCTGCGGCAAGGTCTCCGGCGTCTGGTACAAGTACCTGCTCGGCCCCGCCGCCGTCGATGGCACGGACGTCAAGAAGGCGCAGGCCGTCTACAACACGACGTCCGCCGCGGGCTGGCAGGTCACCATGGACTTCACGAGCGGTGGCTCCAAGAAGTTCGCGGACATCACCGGCGAGCTGGCGAAGAACACCACCCCGCAGAACGAGTTCGGCATCGTCCTCGACGGCCAGGTCGTCTCCAGCCCGTTCGTCCAGTCGTCCATCACCGGCGGCAACGCGGAGATCTCCGGCAGCTTCACCCAGGAAGAGGCCCAGAGCCTCGCCAACATGCTGTCCTACGGCGCCCTGCCGCTGACCTTCAAGGAGGACAGCGTCACCACGGTGACCGCGGCCCTCGGCGGTGAGCAGCTCCACGCCGGTCTGATCGCGGGCGCGATCGGCCTCGCGCTGGTCGTCATCTACCTGCTGATCTTCTACCGGGGTCTGTCGGTCATCGCGATCCCCTCGCTGCTGGTCTCCGCGATCCTCACCTACGTGATCATGGCGCTGCTCGGCCCGGGCATCGGCTTCGCGCTGAACCTGCCCGCCGTCTGCGGTGCGATCGTCGCGATCGGTATCACCGCGGACTCGTTCATCGTGTTCTTCGAACGCATCAGGGACGAGATCCGCGAGGGCCGCTCGCTGCGCCCCGCCGTCGAGCGGGCCTGGCCCCGCGCCCGGCGCACCATCCTGGTCTCCGACTTCGTGTCGTTCCTCGCCGCCGCGGTGCTGTTCATCGTCACCGTCGGCAAGGTCCAGGGCTTCGCGTTCACCCTCGGTCTGACCACCGTGCTCGACGTGGTCGTCGTCTTCCTCTTCACCAAGCCGCTGATGACGCTCCTCGCCCGCAGGAAGTTCTTCGCGGACGGCCACAAGTGGTCCGGCATCGACCCGAAGGCACTGGGCGCCAAGCCGCCGCTGCGCCGCACCCGCCGCCCCGCCGGTTCCACCGCGGGCCCTGTCGACCCGAAGGAGGCGTGAGATGTCGAAACTCGGCAACCTCGGCGCCCGACTGCACCGTGGCGAGGTCGGGTACGACTTCGTCGGCAATCGCAAGATCTGGTACGGCATCTCGATCCTGATCACCATCACGGCCATCCTCGGCCTGACGGTGCGGGGCCTGAACATGGGCATCGAGTTCCAGGGCGGCGCCGCCTTCACCACCCCGAAGCACATGAGCGCCTCGGTGACCCAGGCCGAGAAGTACGCCGAGGACGCCTCCGGTCACGACGCGGTCGTCCAGAAGCTCGGCGACGGCAGCCTGCGCATCCAGATCGCCGGCATCGACACCGACAAGTCCGACACCATCAAGGCGAAGCTGGCGAAGGACCTCAACGTCAGCTCGGAGAACATCGCCGCGGACCTGGTCGGCCCCAGTTGGGGTGACCAGGTCGCCAACAAGGCCTGGGAAGGCCTGGCGATCTTCATGGTGCTGGTCGTGATCTACCTGGCGATCGCCTTCGAGTGGCGCATGGCCCTCGCCGCGCTCGTCGCGCTGATCCACGACATCACCATCACCATCGGGATCTACGCCCTCGTCGGCTTCGAGGTCACGCCCGGCACGGTGATCGGTCTGCTCACGATCCTCGGTTACTCGCTCTACGACACGGTCGTCGTCTTCGACAGCCTCAAGGAGCAGACCAAGGACATCACCAAGCAGACCCGCTGGACCTACAGCGACATCGCCAACCGCTCGATCAACGGCACCCTGGTGCGTTCCATCAACACCACGGTCGTCGCGCTGCTGCCGGTCGCGGGCCTGCTGTTCATCGGTGGCGGTTTCCTCGGCGCGGGTGTGCTCAACGACATCTCGCTGTCGCTGTTCGTCGGCCTCGCGGCCGGTGCGTACTCCTCGATCTTCATCGCCACGCCGCTCGTCGCCGACCTCAAGGAGGCCGAGCCGCAGATGAAGGCGCTCAAGAAGCGCGTCCTCGCCAAGCGGGCCCAGGCCGCCGCGCAGGGCACGCCGACCGAGCCCGAGGTCACCGACCGGTCGGACGACGACTACGACGACGAGCCGGAGGACGCGGCGGCGGTCGTCGGGCCGCGCACCCAGCCCGCGTCCCGCAACCGCGGCCGCGGCCGTCCCTCGGGGAAGCGCCGATGACCGACATCCAGGAGCTGCTGCTCAGCCGTATCCGTGATGTGGCCGACTACCCGGAGCCGGGCGTGATGTTCAAGGACATCACCCCGCTCCTGGCGGACCCGGCGGCCTTCACGGCCCTCACGGACGCCCTGGCCGAGATCGTCGGGAACACCGGTGCCACCAAGGTCGTCGGCCTGGAGGCCCGCGGCTTCATCCTCGGTGCCCCGGTCGCCGTCCGCGCGGGCGTCGGCTTCATCCCCGTACGCAAGGCGGGCAAGCTCCCCGGAGCGACCCTCAGCCAGGCGTACGACCTGGAGTACGGCTCCGCCGAGATCGAGGTGCACGCCGAGGACCTGAGCGCCGCAGACCGCGTCCTGGTCGTCGACGACGTCCTGGCGACGGGCGGCACCGCCGAGGCCTCCCTCCAGTTGATCCGCAGGGCGGGCGCCGAGATCGCGGGCGTCGCCGTCCTCATGGAGCTGGGTTTCCTGGGCGGCCGCGCCCGCCTCGAACCGACCCTCGAAGGCGCCCCTTTGGAGGCACTGCTCAAGCTCTGAGCAGACCAGCAGACGATCACGACGAACGGCCGTCCCGGCCCCACCGGGACGGCCGTTCGCGTATCGACGGCCCGGTGCGAACGCCCGCGCGGGACGGCTGCGCGGAACGCGAGCGCATCTCAAGGGCCCGGGGGAACTGGGCGGGTCGTCGGCGCATCGTGGTCCTTGGTGGCGGGCCGTGCCGGTGTCGGCGGTCCGCGTCGGCATCTGTTGCAGCGGAGGGGGGTCCGTCCGGCGGGCGGCGCTGTTGGCGGGTCTTTGCCTCGTGATCCGCGGGGGACACCCGCGGGCGGGTCGTTGGCGCCTCGTGGACCTTGTGGTGTCGGCCGTCCCAGTGCGTCGGTGTCCGCTGCCCATGCCGGTACCTGTGTACCGGTACGGGAGTCCGCCCGACGGGTGGCGCGGTCGGCGGGCCGTCCGTCTCGCGACCCGCAGGGACCCGCGGCGGCCTGCGCCATCTCGGGCCCTGTGGCAGCGGCTGTGCCGGTGTCCGCGGCCTGTGCCGGAAGCCGTGTAAAGGCGCGGGAGTCCGCCTGGCTCGTGGCGCCCCCAGAGGGCCGCTGCCTCGCCAGCGACTCGCCCGCGGGCGAGTCGCTGGCGCATCACGGACGGTATGACCTCGGCCGTCCTGGTGCGCCGGTGTCCGCGACCTGCGCCAGCAGCCCTACCCCGGTGCGGGAGTCCGCCCGGCGGGCGGTGCGGTCGGCAGGTCTCTGCTTCGTTACCCGCAGGCCGCCCGCAGGCGGATCACCGGCGCATCGCGCACCTTGTGGTGTCGGCCGTCCCAGTGCGTCGGTGTCCGCTCCCCGCGTCGGCAGCCGTAGACCGGGGTCCGCCCGGGGCGTAGCACTGTCGGCAGGCCCCCGCCTCGTTACCCGCAGGCCGCCCGCAGGCGGATCACCGGCGCATCGCGCACCTTGTGGTGTCGGCCGTCCCAGCGCGTCGGTGTCCGCTCCCCGCGTCGGCAGCCGTAGACCGGGGTCCGCCCGGGGCGTGGCACTGTCGGC